>CBDVDL010000026.1:0-12935 GCA_965372735.1 uncultured Alphaproteobacteria bacterium
CACTCGCGCACCAGCTCACCGTCCCGTGGCAACTCGGTGAGATCCGCCAGACCAAAATGCCGCATAAACTCCGGTGTCGTTTCATAGAGAAACGGACGCCCTAATCCTTTCTGCCGTCCACGAACCGTAATCAATCTCCGATCCAGAAGTGTCCGCAAAACTCCTCCGGAATCTACGCCTCGAATATCGTCAACATCCGTTCGCGTGACCGGGCTACGATACGCAACGATGGCCAGAGTTTCCAGAGCCGCTCGCGACAACCGGGCTTTACTGCGCTCTGCAAGCAATTTCTGTATGAATGAATTGTAATCTTTCCGTGTAAAAAACTGGTATCCGCCGGAAATCGACAGAATCTCAAACGCTCGCTCTTCGCGTTCGTAGTCCGCATTCAATTCGACCACCAGCGACGGCAGCATCTCCCGTCCGATGTCTCCCACCGTTGCAATAAACTGCGCTTCCGTGAGCGGTTCCATGCTCGCAAAGATAAGCGCTTCCGCAATTTGCTTCAGATTTTCTTCCGTAATATCCAATGGTATTATCTTATGGTAATTTTATGCCGCTTCAACTGCGGCCTGAGACGCGCGGCAGATCCAGATCTCAGAGAACGGCATATTCTGTTCGATAACAATTTCGTGTCGCCGCGCCAGTTCTAAAATCGCTAAAAATGAAATGACCCATAGGAGACGAGCCGCTTCAAGCTGCAGAGCTTCTCCCAGCGGAAAACGCAGCTTTTCCTGAAGCTGTTCCAATATCCAAGCGATTCTCTCTTCGAGTGTCACTTTGAAAAGGCTGACCTGATGAACCGACTGGTGCTCGAAGCGACGCCGCACATCACCATAGGCCTTTGAAAGATCATAGAGAGAAACCCGCTCGAGTAAATCCTCCGGCTGAGGTTCTTCCATCTCCGGCAGGGCTGACAAAAATCTTGTTGAGCGCTGTCGCATCTCTTCTTCACGATGCGCAAGAGTTTCAGCGGCTTGCTTGACTTCCTGATACAATAGTAAACGCCGCGCCAATTCCAGACGCGGGTCTTCCATTTCCTCACCTTCCGAAACGACTTCCGGTCGAGGCAGCATCATCCGCGCCTTGATGGCAATCAATGTGGCGCTCATGACCAGATACTCGCCTGCGTCTTCCAGATTGTCGATGCCCATCGTCTCGACAACCTTCAGATATTGTTCGGTAATATCTGCAATAGGCAGGTCGAGGATATCCAATTCCTGCTTTGTCACCAAGAACAACAGCAGATCCAGCGGCCCTTCGAAGCGATTAAGTTTTACCTGCCACGTCTGCATTACATTCCCATTGCTTGATAAACTTCGGCCATCGTTCGTTCCGCTTCCTTGCGCGCGCGTTGGTCTCCCTGCTCGATAATTTCGAGCACTTCCTTCGGGTGTTTTTCATAGTGAACGCGCTTCTGATGAATCGGTTCCAGATACTCAATGATTTTTTCTGTGCAACGCTTTTTGCAATCGACACAACCCAAAGCGCCCGATTCGCATCCGGCACGAATCTCAGAAACTTCTTCCTTATTGAATCGATTTTGATAGGTAAAAATCAGACAGACATCCGGATGTCCCGGGTCTCCCCGACGGACTTTTTGCGGATCCGTCACAGCCGTTTTAATTCTTTTGCGAAGCGTTTCAGGCGCGTCAGAGATAAGCAGAGTATTTCCCAACGATTTCGACATGCGATTCCCATCGACTCCGGGGAAGCGAGGGAACTTTGTCAACATCGGTTCCGGTTCCGGAAAGACCGGGTGCTTGGGAGAGTAAACGGTGTTAAAACGCCGCGCGATTTCCCTACTGAGTTCAATGTGCGGTACCTGATCTTCTCCGACAGGAACAAACTCGCCTTTGTAGATTAAAATATCCGCCGCCTGCAAAATCGGATAACCGATATGTCCGTAACTCATGCGTGTTTCCAGTGACAGATCCCGCACCTGTTCTTTCAACGTCGGATTGCGTTCGAGCCGCGCTTGCGTGACCAGCATGGAAAAGATGAGATGCAATTCGGCATGCTGCTTGATGTGCGACTGAACAAATATTGGCGACTTTTCCGGATCAATCCCGCACGCGAGCCAATCCATCACCATCTCCAGGATATTTTCGGGAATATCCCGCGAATGTTCATAATCGGTTGTCAATGTATGCCAATCGGCAACGAGATGATAATTCTCATAGTCATCTTGCAGTCGAACCCAGTTCTCCAGAGCGCCAACAAGATTTCCCAAATGAAGTTTGCCGGTGGGGCGCATGCCGGAGAGTATACGTTTCTTTCTCGCCATGTAGGAATCCCTTAAGAATACGAAACTTAATTATAACAAATTTTGCGAACAATCGCAAGCGAGTCTTGTAATATTCCTGCGCTTTTCGGTGTTCTTAAATCAATAATATCAGGCACTAAGAAGATAGCTCGCCGACGGGTTGTAACTGACGCTTCTCAATACCAGAATGTCCAAGCAAAACCCCAGTATTCTTCTTTCCGTATCATCAGGTAGCCGGGGACATATTCATAGTGTTTCGCGCCGATATTCGCTGTTCCCCAGAAGAGCCTGAATCCGCCGATTCGCGCTGAAATACGAATACCGAAAAGATGCAATGGGTCATATTCTTGAAGTCCAAGATGACTGAAAACTGTTCGTTTGCCAAGATAGAAGTGCGACAGGCTTGCTCGAACATGCAGGGGCGCCTCAAAAAATCGGCGGTCGAAATTTAGTCTGGAAAGGCCGCGGTTCTCGACTATCTCATAGTTGTTGTTTTCTTCGGTGAAGAGAAGCGACCATCGCGTATCTAATGACAGTCCTCCTGTCAATACCAACTGACCTTCAAAGGCTCCTCCCCACCTTGAGTCATCAGACGCATCGGGTGAGTACGTCGAGGTCCAAGGTTCAAATTTGTTCTCGGTTTCTATTTTCAAAGCGGATAATGATAGATGCAGCCGAGACAATTTCGCGGACAATCCCGCTTCTATTTTGGAAATTGTTTCCTTCTCTAATGGACACTCGATGAGAGAATCGGCCAAGTTCGATAGCGCTGGAGTAATCAGGAGTGGTCTCTGAGCTAATGGATACCCTCCATGAATCCAAAGCGTCGCGGGATACTGTCCCAACTTTTGAACCCCGGCAAACGCGGTCAACTTTTTTGCGATGGGAACATATCCGCGCGCGTCATACCTGATTGCCGGGGAATCCCATTCCTTTCCGAAACGCGCACCGCTTCCCAGTTCGATACCGAACATTCCGGCGATGTCTATGGAATCGGCAAGCGTCAATTCGATATCATGATTATCCTGAGTATTGTCCGCAGGAAGATGCAGCTTTGAAAATTTCCCTAAACCTGTAGCCTGAAGACGCTGACCGGGAAGTTTTAGATGACAAGACAATAGAGCGCCGCCGGATAAATCGCGCACTTGCCAACTATCGCCCCAACGTTCTTTGTCTTCCCGAAGGAAAAACCTGAGTGTCGGACGAAAAGCAAACGTCGCCGAATCCGTCATCGAAAGCGCGAGTTGTCCTTCTGTTCGGACTAACGTCTGACCGGGCTCTCGCAGTTCAGAATCCGAGCGTGATTTGCCGTGCCAGAAAATTCCATCGGCCTTCCAGTTTTTAGCAGGGAGAAAACTTAGTTTTGCACGAAAGCGAGTCAATCGGGATGCCGTTTGCTCTCGCATGCCATCATACCAACCGAGCCGTCCTGACATTTGAAGGCTAAGGGTTTTGTGAACGCGCTGCCCATGCGCGAAATCCACAGTTCCATATTTGTAATACCCCTCGCGCAAACGAATCTCAGAGTAGGGACTGTCAACCGGCATATCACGCGTCACCAAATCCAATCGCCCCGCCGCTCCCGGAAACAAACCTCCTGTCGGCGAGGAACGATAGACGACAGAGTCTATCAATGAAACCGGCAATAACCCCATATCCCACAAGCCATCATAAGACCGTTCCAGCGGCAACCCGTCCAGCGTGTATCGCATTTGACCAGGCCAAAGATTCCATGGACGAAAATAGAGAGGGGCTCCTATCGTGCCCATATCTTGAGGATACATTCCAGGAAAGAACCGGAGAATATCCGATAAATCCTCGACGTTATAGCTCTCCATCTCGTACGAATTCATTGCGGGACCAACGGACTGAGCCATCAGAGATGACGTTAGAAGGAAGCTTAAAATAATAAATGCTGTCAGGCGCTTCATTTTACATTCAAACCATTTTTTTTAGTCGAGTCAGCAGTGGGGGAAGCACAATCGAAAAAATAAGCGCGTTGCTGATGAAATGCACGACCGAAAATCCGATACCTGCAACGAGCGCCACGAGAGTCTGCGTGAAGGAAAAACCCGCCTGCACGGGAAAAGCCAAATTCGTCAGAATATCAAAGATAAATGTCAGGAGTAAACCTGCGAGAAAAAGAATGCGTCGCGCGGCTGCCTTCTGCGGATTTTCAAGATACTTCGCGAGCTTGCCTCCTGCGAATCCCACGAATAACATCCCCAGCATCTGTGCGATTAAAAGCAATCCGACGCTGCTTCCCGTGGGATGGAATCCCGCAAAGAGGAATTCCGTCAGCGCGCCAACGAGGATTCCTCCCACAGGTCCCAGACAATAGCCTGCTGTAAAACACGTCGCGGTGATGAGCTCCACATTCGGAATTGCCATCAACACATAACCCAACACAACGCCCACCGCAACGAAGGAAGCGATGCGCGTCAGGAAGAGCGGCTGGTTTGACGATACCGCGCTCATCTATGCAAAGACCCCCACTTCTTTGGGGGAAATGGGGGTACTTTATCACTTGAGTTTGAAGGCAAGAGGTCTCTCGCAAAAAAGGAGACGATAAAGCATTTGAAAGGCAACCGTCAGCGCACCTTAAGCTTCCGAAGGCTTGGCAGCGGCTTCTTTTTTCGATGTTGACGTTGCGGCAGATTTTTTAATACGAGGCGTTGTTTTTTCTCGGATGCGGGCGGCTTTACCTTTGAGAGATTTCAGGTAATTCAAACGAGCGCGCCGCACTCGGCCCTTACGCAATACTTCGATTTTCGCAACACTGGGCGACTGGAGAGGGAAAATACGCTCAACGCCCACACCTCCGGAAACCTTACGCACGGTAAACGTTTCATCCATTCCGGAACTTCGGCGTTGAAGAACCACTCCCTGAAAAGCCTGCAATCGTTCTTTATCTCCCTCGATAACTCGAACGTGAACGTTTATCGTATCTCCCGCTTTGAACTCGGGGATGTCTTTTCTTAATTCGCCGTGGGTCCAATTTTGAATTCGATTCATGATTGTTTCCGTATTACGTCTTGTTTTTTCTTTTTTCCTGATACATCTGCCAAAGGTCGGGGCGGCGTTTCTGCGTGCGCTTTTCTTTTTCCTCCTGACGCCACTTCGCTATGTGCTGGTGATGACCGCTCAGCAGAACCTCTGGCACCGCAAGTCCATCAATCACTTCAGGACGCGTATAGTAAGGAGTATCCAGAAGTCCATCGTCGAAACTGTCACTCGACGCGGATGCTTCATCGCCTAAAACACCCGGCAGCAATCGCGCGACCGCGTCAATAAAAATAACCGCCGCACTTTCACCTCCGCTCAGGATGTAATCCCCCAGGGATATTTCCTGCCACGGATCGCGTTTCAAGATTCGCGCATCGATGTCCTTGTAATGACCGCACAAAAGAATCATCCAAGGAGTTTTGCTGAATTCCCGTGCTGACGTTTGTGAAAAGAGCTGTCCTTGAGGAGTAAAGTAAATCAACTTCGGTGTGTCACCGCTCCGGCTGCGGAGATAATCCAGAGCATGGAACACGGGTTCGGCTCGCAAAATCATCCCGGCGCCTCCTCCATAGGGATAATCGTCGAGTTGACCGTGTTTATCCTCAGTGAAGTGCCGAAGGTTGTGAATCCATAGCCGCAGGTGTTCCGCTTCGAGAGCGCGCTTGAGAATAGACGCCTGCAGGATGCCTGAAAACATCTCAGGGAAGGGACTTAGGACATCAATCCGCATCTTTCGTATTCTCCGGAAAAACCAGCCCCTGCCAGTTTACGATGCGTACTTTCCCGGCGGCTATATCCACTTCCGAAACCCATTCATCTACGATGGGAATCAGGAGTTCGCCGTGAGGGCCATCCACCACAAGAATATCCTGTGCCCCACTGCAGATGACATCCGTCACAGACCCGAGCATCATTTCGTCCAGACCAACCGCTTGCAAGCCGATAAGTTCGCTGATATAATAGCGATTCGGCGGCAGCGGCCACCTTTCGGATTCCGGAACAAGGAGCTCGGCTTCTCGCAATTCTTCCGCCTGCTCGCGACGGGTCAGACCGTCGAGTTTTAAAAGAACATATCGAGAGCTGAAACGCACATCAACGACTTTGTATCGCTTAGGTTCGCGTTCTTCCACCTGAAGAAACACCCATTCCAATGCGTCAAAGCGTTCGTCGAAATCGCTCAAGGAGACGATTTTTAGAGTTCCTTGAAGACCATGAGCCGCGACCACCTTTCCGATGGCGCGGAAATCCTCAGGATTCGCCGGACTCATTCTCTTTGACCGGATCCACGATTTCCAGACCGGCTCGTTCTCCGGCGCGCGCTGCCGCGGCAATCACAAGGATGCGCAACGACTTCGCCGTACGGCCTTCTTTTCCGATGACCTGACCTAAATCGCCATCGCCAACGTGGAGCCGATAGACACTGCGTCCATCTCGTTCAACCTTTTCCACGGAAACGGCGTCCGGATCCGTTACCAGATGCTTGGTGATAAAGCTGATAAATTCTTCCATGGGCGTATCTACCACCTATGATTCTTGTTTTTCGACAGCGGGAGCACTTTCTTCCTCTGTCTTCTTGCCTTTACGTTTGGATCGCGCTTCTTTTCGAGCGACACGGTCGCTTACTTTCGCCTGCCAGCGGGAGATTTCCTCTGCGATTTCCTCAGCGGATTTATTCCGTTTGAGCAGATCAAATTTCAGCATAATTCCTGCTTGTGAAAACAGGTTTCGTACCGTATCGGACGGCAACGCTCCTTTTTGCAGCCACTGTAGAGCCTTATTTTCGAAAATTTCAATTTTCGCGGGGCGAAGGCGCGGATGATACCTGCCAACGAGTTCCAGATAGGCTCCATCGCGTTTTCGCCGCGAGTCCACGGCTACAATACGGTATTGTGGGTTTTTCTTGCGTCCCAGACGCATGAGTCGAATTCGAACGGACACTGCTTCTTCATCCTGATTTTTTTAGGGTGCTTTCATCATGCGGCGCAACATTCCGGGTCCGCCGCCTTTGAAATTTTTCAACATTCGCCGCATCTGCTGATATTGTTCGACCAGCCGATTGATATCCTGCACGCGCGTTCCGGATCCGCGGGCAATACGGCGTCGGCGTGAGCCGTTTAAAACTTTGGGATTTCGTCGTTCTTCCAGAGTCATCGAGAGAATAATGGCTTCAATCCGGCGCAACGCTCCTTCATCCACTTTGACATCCTTCAGGCGCCCCGCCATTCCGGGAATCATCTCCAGCATTCCCGCCAAAGGCCCCATTTTCTTCAACTGGCGAAGCTGACTCAGAAAATCTTCAAAATCAAATTCGCGCTTGCGAAGTTTTTGTTCGAGCTTCTCGGCTTCTTACTGGTCAATCGCTTCCTGCGCCTTTTCGACCAGTGTAACGACATCCCCTTTTCCGAGAATGCGCGAGGCCATCCGAGAAGGATGGAAAACCTCCAGCGCGTCCAGCTTCTCCCCTGTCGAAATGAATTTGATGGGCTGCTGGGTGACGGCACGGATGGACAGCGCCGCTCCCCCGCGGGCATCTCCATCCAGTTTGGTCAGTATCGTGCCGGAAAATTGAAGTTTGTCATAGAACACTTTCGCGGAATTGACGGCGTCCTGTCCGGTCATACTGTCCGCAACGAAGAGAATTTCCGCCGGTGAAAGACGCTTTTGAATCTCTTCAAGCTCGGCCATCAGCACTTGATCAATATGCAGTCTGCCTGCCGTATCTATGATGACCGGATCCAGACTGTTGCGCCGAGCGTAATCCATAGCGGCTTCGCATGCGTCGGGAGCACGATTGGCTTTCTCACGGAAAACCGCCACACCGATTGATTTCGCGAGAATCTCGAGCTGCTCTTGAGCGGCCGGGCGCTGAAGATCCGCCGCCACAAGCAGGGGACGTCGTCCCTTCGTTTTCAAATGAAGTCCGAGCTTCGCGCAAAATGTCGTTTTACCGGAACCCTGCAGTCCGACGATCATATAGACCGTGGGTGGTCGAGGTGAAACGAGCAGCCGGGTGTTTTCTCCTCCCAGAAGCTCGACCATTTCATCAAAGATGATTTTGATGACCTGCTGCGCCGGTGAGACCGAACCGATAACTTCCTGACCAACGGCGCGTTCTTGTACTCGCGCCAGAAAATCCCGTGCTACTTTCAGGTTGACATCGGATTCCAGCAGAACACGCCGGACGTCTCTCAGAGCGTTGTGGATGTTTGTCTCAGAGAGAGTTCCCATCCCTCGCAGGCGACGAAAAACCTTATCCAGTTTCTGCGTCAGTTCATCAAACATCTACTTCGCCATGCTTGCAGATATTTTTTCTAACAGGCTCGTCGTCGAACAGCCTTCGCGATAAGGAATTGTTGTGACATCTCCACCAGCGTTTCGCACGTCCTGCGATCCCACAATATCCTCGATCTTCCAGTCACCGCCTTTTACAAGAATATCCGGCTTCAACGCTTGGATAAGCTCCAAGGGTGTATCTGTATCGAAAAGAACAACATAATCTACAGGTTCCAAAGCCGCCAGACAGTAAGCGCGATCCTCTTCATTTACGATGGGTCTCGCCGCTCCTTTGATACGGCGCGTGGCCTCATCGGAATTCAGACCGACATAAAGAAAATTTCCCAGCTCTCTGGCCGCCGTTAAGTATTCGATATGACCGCGATGGAGAATATCGAAGACTCCGTTGGTAAAGACGACTTTTTCACCGCGTTTGAGAGCGATGTATCGGCGGCGAAGCGCTTCCTGCAATGTTACGACACGACCCAAAGGGGTTCTCCTAAAGAAATGTGGGCGACATAGGACTCGAACCTATGACCTCTGGTATGTGAGACCAGCGCTCTAACCACCTGAGCTAGTCGCCCGCTTCACTGATAAGAGAGAGCTTCACTCATGGTCACGCTCAATCATGGTGAGCAGACGGTCGCGTTCGATAGGAACCACACCGACTTCTCCACAGACGACGCCCGCAGCATAATTGGCAAGAATGGCGCTTTCTTTGAGGTCAGCTCCTCCCGTCATCGCGACAACCAGTGTGCTGATAACCGTATCGCCTGCACCGGAGACATCGTGAACTTTTCTCGCACGGGTACGGATGTGTTCGATACGGTCAGCATTATGGAAGATGGTCATTCCCTGCTCTCCGCGCGTGATTAAAATGTGCTCACAGCCGAGTTTTTTAAACAGAGAACGTCCCGCGTCTTCAATCTGAGAGTTGTTCGAAATCCGAATTCCCAGCGCCGATTCAATTTCCTTGATGTTCGGTTTAAAAACCGTGACACCTTTGTACGCAAAAAAGTTATCGAATTTCGGATCGACGGCTACGGGAATGTTGTGCCGCTTGGCCGCGTTCATGGTTTCTTCAATCACTCGCGGAGTGACGATGCCTTTGTTGTAATCCTGAATAATGATGGCGGCGACATCAGGGATAACCTGTTCAAGGGCGGCAATCAGCGTGTCTTCTTCGTCTTTTGTCAGATCAACAACCGACTCGCGGTCCGCTCGCACGATGTGCTGGTCGCTGGCGATGATGCGCGTTTTTTCGGATGTCGGGCGCGTGGAAACCTTCAGGATTCCTTTTGTATCCCCGCAGACATTTTGCAGAATGCCAAAGAGCACTTCCCCGGCTGAATCCTTGCCCACTGCGCCAAACGGAATCGGCAGCGCGCCTAAGGTTTGGAGATTGTAGATTACATTCCCCGCTCCACCCAGTCCGATGGTTTCCGATTCCACCTCGACAACGGGCACCGGTGCTTCGGGCGAAATCCTGGAGACATGCCCCCAAAGATAGCGATCCAGTATTAAATCACCCACGACTGCGATTCGCCGCCCTTGGGCACGATTCAGAATTTCACGAGAACGCTGAAGGGAGATTTGGTCCATATTAAAAAAGAAGAAACTCGCGGGAATTCTCCAGCGAGGGGTGATTCCGGGGAAATCGCAGCGTTTCAGCGCGATTAGGACTCGAGCTTATGAATACAATCAACCGGGCAAACTTCAATGCAGCGAGGTTCGTCAAAGCTGCCTTCGCACTCAAGGCAGGTATTCGCGTCGATAATATAGATTTCGTCCCCTTCAGTAATCGAAGAAGTGGGACATTCAGGTTCACACGCACCACAGTTGATGCAAGTTTCGTCGATGTACAGAGCCATAATGAGTCTCCGGATTAAAGCTGACAGAAAAACGCCCTACAAAAAAAACCGCTATACCTCCATGATTTCCTTTTCTTTCTGTTCAAGGAGGTGATCCATTTCTTTGGTATGCTTATTAGTTATTTCCTGAATTTTATCCTGCGTCGTATGGGATTGATCTTCCGAAATCTTCCCTTCCTTTTCCGCCCGCTTCAGATGTTCATTCGTGTCTCGGCGGATATTTCTCACGATGATTTTCGCCTCTTCGAGGTACCGTCGTACGACCTTCACTAATTCCTTCCGACGATCTTCGGTCAGTGGAGGAACCGGCAGCCGGATAAACGTTCCATCGTTCATCGGTGTCAGGCCAAGCTCGGATTTCTGAATCGCTTTTTCAATCGCGCTCAGGACGTTCTTATCCCACGGTTGAATCGCGATGGTTTTCGGATCCGGTGTGGAAACGTTGGCCACCTGCGTCAAAGGAACTTCCGAGCCGTAGTATTCGACTCGAATGGATTCGACCAAAGCGGATGAAGCTTTTCCCGTCCGAATCTGAAGCAATTCCTGACGAAATGCTTCGACGGATTTCTTCATATGCAGGTCTGCGTCAGCAAGCGCTTCTTTAATCATGGTCTATGACCCCGTAATCAAAGTTCCGATTTGTTCGCCTTGAAGGATGCGAGTGAGATTGCCCCGCTCGCGGAAGTTAAAGACGCGGATAGGAATTTTATGATCCATGCAAAACGTCACGGCTGTCGCGTCGATGACTTTCAACTGTTGATCCACCACATCCAAATAGGAAAGCTTGTCAAACTTCCGCGCCTGTTTGTTTTTCATAGGATCATCGGAAAAAATTCCGTCGACCTTCGTCCCTTTGAGCATGATGTCCGCTTTGATTTGCCGGGCTCTCAGGGACGCCGCGGTATCCGTCGTGAAAAAAGGACTCCCGGTTCCGCCGGCAAAAATAACAACCCTGCCCTTTTCAAGATGGCGAATCGCCTTTCGGAGAATCAGCGGTTCCGCCACCTGATTCATAGTCAGCGCGGTTTGAACTCTACTCCTGATGCCGATGCGTTCCAGTGTATCTTGAAAAGCGAGCGCGTTAATGATGGTCGCCAGCATACCCATCTGGTCGCCCGTGACCTTATCCACGCCCAATTCAGAAGCCGACAGTCCCCGAAAAATATTTCCTCCCCCAATGACAATTCCGATTTCAATCCCGAGTCTGAAGCCTTCAGCGATTTCTTCGGCCATCGCCTTCAGACTGGGGGGATCAATCCCGCTCTCCTTGGCCCCCATCAAGGCTTCTCCGGATACCTTCAGCAAGATACGCCGGTAGGTTTTCTTTTCCTGATGGGAAGGGTTATTCGCCAATTTGGAACCGGACAAACGAACGAACCGCTAAGGATTTGCCGCTTTTCTGTGCGACTTGATTTATAAGATCGCCGATTTTCAGATCGGAGTCCTTGACAAACGCCTGGTCAACCAGACAAACTTCAGCGTAATATTTGTTCAGCTTCCCCGTAACGATTTTTTCCACGACCTGCGGAGGCTTCCCTTGATCCTTTATCTGCTCGGCAATGATATTCTTTTCCACATCGAGCTTCTCGGCGGGAACTTCCTGTCGGTGGACATAGAGAGGGGACGCCGCGGCAACCTGCATGCAAAGGTCTTTCGCCAGTGTCTGAACGTCTGCGTCGCTCACATCGGCTCCGTCGATATTCAGCAGCACGCCAAGCTTGGAGTTGGAATGAATGTATGTTCCAAAAATCCCGGACTTGTCTGTCCTGCGAGCGAAGCGTCGTATCTCGAGCTTTTCTCCGATGGTTCCGATCATATCCGTCAGTTCATCACCGACAGTCTTGGCCGTTCCATTTTCCGCAGGAAGAGCGAGGAGGTCGGCGATGCTCTTTTCATCTCCGTCCTTCCATTCCAAAACGCGGTTGAGGATTTTGTTCACAAACGCCTGAAAGTCCGCGTTGCGCGCCACAAAATCAGTCTCGCTGTTGACTTCCAAAAGCGCCGCTTCATGGCCATCGGGTGAAACCACCGCTACAACTAATCCTTCATTGGCGCTGCGGTCTGCGCGCTTCCGAGCCGTCGCCTTTCCTTTTGCACGAAGGAGTTCAATCGCCTTTTCAACATCACCGGCGGACTCTGAAAGAGCCGCTTTACAATCCATCATTCCCGCGCCGGTTTTGCGGCGCAATTCAGCGACAACCGCTGCTGTAATCGTTTGAGACATCGTGTTTAAATCTATCCCCTTTCGGGTTTATGACTCTTATTCTTTCTTCCCCGATTCAGCATCTCCCCCACTCGGAGCCTTTTTTTCCGGCTCTTGAGTCGGAGCTGGCGCGGCGGCGGCGGCAGATGGTTCCGGTCTGGGAGACGGCGGCTTTCTCCGAACGCGGGGCGGACGGCGGGACGGATGCGCTTCTGATTCTGGGCGTGACGGCGCTCTGGTTTCCATATCCCGAGCCGGCCGTGACTCTGCGGCGCGCGCCTGACCTTCAATGACCGAATCGGTTATCATTCGCGTG
>CBDVDL010000027.1:0-12706 GCA_965372735.1 uncultured Alphaproteobacteria bacterium
AACTACCCGAACCCGTTCAATCCGACGACAACGATTTCCTTTGATCTTATGGAAAGTGGTTTCGCAAGTTTGAAAGTGTATAACTTGTTGGGTCAGGAAGTCGTGACGGTTATCAGTGGCATAATGGAACGAGGTCGTCATGTGGCGGTGTTTGATGCGGCGGACTTGCCGTCAGGCGTCTATATCTATCGCCTCGAGGCCGGTGATTTCATGGATCAGAAGAAGATGATGCTGATGAAGTAATAGTTCCACCAAGAATCTCTTATGAAAAGGGCTGTCGATTTCGGCAGCCCTTTTTCTATTGTGCAAAATCAAATGACTATATCAATGAAAAAGGTTTGCGTTGCTCCAAATTATTTCATAATTTGCAATCTATGTTTTACCAGAATAACAGATTTGCAGGGAGTTCTCTGTCACGATGAGTAAGATTAAAATGAGATGGTTCTTTGTTCGAGTGCCGGTACTGATATTGTTTCTACTCGTGTTGGTTTCCGAGACGTTTGCAGCACAGACCGTTTCTGGTCGTGTGCGGGGCGTTGTGCTCGACCGTGTGACTCGGGAAGCTGTCCCGCTCGCGAGCGTCGTGGTCATTGGCTCTTCGCTCGGAGCGGCGGCGGATATTGAGGGAAAGTTCGTTATCGATAATCTTGCGCCCGGCGTGTATCATCTGCGCGCCAGTGCGATGGGATATAACTCGGATACGCAGAGCGAAGTTTTGGTTCATCCGAATCGTTCGACTAAGGTTGAATTTTTGCTTGAGCCGTCAGTTCTGAAAGGGGAAGAGGTGACCGTAACGACCGATTTTTTCGAGGCGTCACCGGATTTGCCGACCTCCAGCCGAACCTTAAGCTATGAAGAAATCCGCCGCGCGCCGGGAGCGGCTGAAGACGTGCAGCGGATGATTCAAGCGCTTCCCGGAGTCGCCGGAGCGAACGACCAGAACAACGAAATCGTCGTTCGCGGTGGAAGTCCCTACGAAAACCTGACGGTCATCGACGGCATCGAAGTGGAAAATATTAATCACTTCGGGTACCTCGGTGCCACCGGCGGCCCTATCAGCGCTCTCAATCCGGATTTTCTGCAGGAAGTAACGTTTTCTTCGGGTGGTTTTTCGGCGCGTTATGGCGATTGCGGTTCCAGTGTATTGGCGATTGACTTGAAGGAAGGAGACTGCGAAAATTTTCGCGGCGATGCGGTGCTGTCCATGGCGGGAATCGGCGTGAATTTGGAAGGGCCGTTTGCAAGCGCTCGAGGATCGTATTTATTTTCCTTTCGAAAAAGTTATCTTGACCTCATGTACAAAACCATCGGCTTGACCGCCATCCCCAAGTATTGGGATACGCAGTTCAAAGGCGTCTATGAGTTATCCTCCCGGCACAAATTATCGGTGTTGGGACTCTATATAGATGACCGCATCACGATTGAAGCGGACGAACCGGATGCATGGAGTCGGGGAGCGGAGGCGGTTGATTTCGTCGGTTATCGCTGGGTCGGAGGCGCTCGGTTGCGCAGCTTGTGGAAAACAGGATTCAGTGAATTCGTCATCGCGCGCACGGCGCTGGGTTTTGAAGATGTCGTTGAAGAGATGCCGGAGCGGCGTCTCGTGTATCGGGATCGTTTTCGGCAAAGCACAGACCAACTCAGCCTAAGTTATAACGGCAAAGCTATCGGGCGTGATGAATGGTCATCCGGCGTCATTATCAAGCCCATTGATTTTGACTATGACTGGTGGGCGGAGCCGGATACGGTCGCCTATGATGATTTCACCGGTGACGGCAGACCTGATACGATTGCTTATCCGCCGTGGGCGGTCAAGGAATCGGCGGTGTCTTTTAAGTATGGGGGATTTGTGCAGTATCGGTGGCGGCCATCACGGTCGCTGTCTCTGATGGCGGGCGTTCGACTGGATGGATTTGACTATTCAGGGAAGTATGGCGTGGGGCCGAGGACATCCCTGCGATGGGATTTTCAGCCGCGATGGACGTTTAATCTCGCCTACGGAACGTATTATCAAGCGATGCCGATGCGGACCTACACGGTGGATCCTAATGGCGGCAACCGAAATCTGCCTCACGGACGCGCTGATCATTATATTGCCGGAATTACCTTTCTTCCCCGAGAATCAACCAAGCTCAGTTTCGAGGCCTACCATAAAGACTACAAAGACCTGCCGGTTTCGGAAGAAGATATGTCCGACGATCCGACCTTCCGTTCGCATATCTTTCTCCCCCAGGCGGAGAAACAGACATGGGGTCTGGAATTTTTCGCCCAGCAAAAACTCGCGACGAACTGGTACGGCACGTTCAGCTACTCCTATGGAAACGCGGAGGCGTCTGACCCGGCGCGCGGAACCTTTCCGGCGAATTATGATTTTCGTCATGTGTCAACATTAGTTTTCGGTTATAAGACGAACTTGATTCATCGTGAATGGTTCCAGAAATTCGAGCGCAGTTGGTACGGATGGTGGACTCATTTACTGCCGGTTTCCGGCGATGAATTGACCGCGTCCACACGTTTCCGATATGTTTCCGGGCGACCTTACACACCCCGAATCTGGACAACGGACGGTCCAGAATTCGATTTCCATTGGGAAGAAGGCTTCGTCAATGCCAATCGTTATCCCGACTACAGCCGCTGGGATGTCCGGTGGGACAGCAAATGGTTTTTCAGCAAGCGAGCGCTCATCGTCTTTCTCGAAGTTCAGAATGTTTTGGACCGGGCGAATATCGCGCAATATTTCTACGCCGATGATGGCGAACGCAACACCGCCTATCAGTTCCGTTTCTTCGTCGTGGGCGGCGTTCGATTTGAATGGTAAGGGGGCAGTTATCAGGTCATCCTTACCTTGAAATAGAAATAAACCGAATCAATAAAGTTAGCCGTGCCTCTCCTAAGAGCATGGCTTTTTTTAAATTCCTGTATATTAATAAGATAGGCAACAGAGTAGAGCGAGCATATTGAAAGAGACTCTTGACAATTCGCATCCGATTTGTTAAATTATAAGATTAGGAACACCTAATAAGGTCAAAGAAAATGCCGGAATCCCGTCTTAGTGAATCGTTAGAAGATTATCTGGAAGCCATTTACCTGCTTAGCAGCAAAGATGAAGAAGTGCGCGTCGCAGAAATTGCCGAAGCGTTGGGCTTTTCGAAGCCGAGCGTTTCGGAAGCTCTGACGAATTTGGAATCGAAAGGGTTTGTCGAGCATGAAAAGTATCGCGGAGTCCGCTTAACACCCGAAGGCAGGGATCTGGCAAAACGGGTTTATGAGCGACATAAAACTCTGTCGATTTTCCTCACGCGTATTTTAGGCGTCCCTCCTGCGCGAGCGGCTGCTGAGGCTTGCCGGATAGAACATACGCTTTCGGAAGACACGTATGACCGCCTGCGACGTTTTGTCGATGAGCAAATGTCGCAGATTAGTGACGGCCTGTCCCGGCTTTCGGAGCTTTCTCCGGGGGAAAAAGGTGAGATTGTGCGGGTGCAGGCGCCGGGATGGTTTCGGCACCGATTGCTCGAGATGGGATTTATTGCCGGTGAAGTTGTGACACTTGAAAGAGTGGCGCCGCTGCGCGACCCGTTGGAATTTGTCATCAAAGGATACCATGTATCGCTGCGGCGAGAAGAAGCGGCGCGTGTTGTCGTACGTCGAATAGAGAATGATAAAGAAGAATCGTAAACAAATCGTTTCCCCAGCTCTACAACGAAAGGGCGCGCTGCCGACGACATTGAAGCGGGATGAAATCGTCATCGCTTTAGCGGGAAATCCCAACTGCGGCAAGACGACTCTGTTTAATGCCCTGACAGGTGCGCATCAGCATACGGGGAATTATCCTGGCGTTACGGTTGAGATAAAGGAAGGATTTGTCCAGTACAAAAACCGAAAGCTGCGCATCATTGACCTGCCGGGAACGTACAGCCTTTCTCCGCATACGGAAGAGGAGATTATTGCGCGCGACCTGCTCTTAGATGTGCGTCCGGATATTGTTGTTCATGTTATTGACAGTTCCAATCTTGACCGCAATCTTTATCTGCTGACCGAGCTCCTCGATTTGAACCTTCGCGTTGTGATTGCTCTGAATATGTACGATGAGCTGCTGCACAGCAAAGCCCGGCTGCTCGTGCGCGAGTTTTCACGGGCTCTGGGCGTGCCGGTGATTCCCACGATTGGGCATCGCGGTCAGGGATTGAACCGGCTGCTGGAAAGCATTGTTCGCGCTGCGTCGGAACCGGGTGGGGTGGAAGAGCAGAAGACGGTGCGCTATGGAGAGACGCTCGATTCGGCTCGCGTCCGAATTGAAGAAAGCCTGAAAGACGCAACAGAGCTTAAAGAAGAATACCCGCTCTCGTGGCTGGCGCTGAAGCTCTTGGAGGGTGACCCGATTGTCGAGTCACGGGTGGCGCTGGAGTCAGGAGGAGATAAAGCGCGTGAGATTGCCCGGAACCTGCGAGAGAGAATTTGGGCGACCTACAACGAAGACACCGAAATTCTCATCGCGGAACAGCGTTATGGATTGATTGCCGGGCTGCTGAGGCAGACGTTTAAACTGCCTCCGGAAAAGCGAGTGACTTATACGTCGCAAATCGACCGCTTCCTGACGCATACGTATCTGGGAATCCCGCTTTTTCTTTTTTTCATGTGGGCGTTGTTTCAACTGACATTTTATCTGGGTGCGTTCGCGCAAGGATGGATCGAGAGCGGCATCGCGGGGCTTTCGAGTCAGATTCAGTTGAGTTTTGCACCGGGACCTATCCGGGATTTGGTGACGCAGGGGATTCTTGGAGGTGTAGGGGGAGTCGCGATTTTCCTTCCGAATATTGTCCTGCTCTTTTTAGGTATGTCGCTTTTAGAAGACACAGGCTATATGGCGCGCGCCGCGTTTCTGATGGATCGCGTTATGCACACGCTGGGTTTGCACGGCAAATCCTTCATCCCGCTTCTTATGGGTTTTGGATGCAATGTTCCGGCGATTATGGCGACACGGACGCTGGAAACTCGCCGGGATAGATTGCTGACCAATCTTCTCATCCCGCTGATGAGCTGCAGCGCGCGGTTCTATGTGTACGTTTTGTTTGCGGGCGCTTTTTTTCCGGGACATGAAGGAAACATCATTTTTTCTCTCTATCTACTCAGCATTCTCATTGCAGTCGGTGTGGGGCAATTGCTGGCAAAAACATTCTTTCGCCAGTTGGCGAGTCATTTTGTTCTGGAATTGCCTCCCTACCGATTCCCAACCCTGCGCACGATTCTCATTCATGTTTGGATAAGGACGTCGCATTTCCTGAAGAAGATGGGAGGATATATCCTCGCTTTTTCGATGATTATCTGGTTTCTAGGGACGTGGCCGAAGACTGCTTCCTATTCGCAGGACTACGATGGAATGATCGCGGCGGCTGAGACGACCGCTGTGCAGGATTCCCTGCGGGCCGTGCAGGCTGGTGAACAAATCGCTTACAGCGCGCTGGGAAGAATCGGCGGATTTTTTCAGCCGATGTTCGAACCTCTGGGTTTCACGCGTGAGATGACTATCGCGCTTGTTGTCGGAGCTCCCGTCAGGGAAGTCGTCGTGTCAACGCTGGGCGTGATTTACGGGGTAAGCTCCAATTCGGAAGAAGGATTGCGCGGCGCACTGAGGCGAACGGGTATTCCTCCATTAGTGGCTTACGCCTATCTGGTGTTTATCCTTCTGTATGCTCCTTGTATCGGAACGATAGTCGCTTTCTACCGGGAAACAAAATCGAAAGGCTGGACGGTTTTTTGCGTCGGTTATGAATTCGTACTCGCCTGGGGATTGGCTTTCGTGATTGTTCAGGGAGGCGCACTTTTGGGATTAATGGGGTGATAACATGTTTCAGTGGATACTGATAGCGGGTCTGCTTGTTCTGTCTGTTTGGGTGGTGATTCGTCATTTACGGCGCGAAGCGAAAGCCGCCGGACCAGATTGCGAGCATTGCGCTCTACGCCAACCAAAAGAGACATGATTCATAATACTTCCGCCGAGCCGGGTTAAGCGCTCTGTACATTACCTCTATGTGAGGATGCGATCGCGCGCAACCCGGCCGGAATTTAATAATTGAGAAGAATGATTTAACGAATTCAACTGACCGCCTGATTTGGGCGGTTTTTCTCGTGCTTGCATTTGAGTTTCAGTATTGCTATACTTCAGAAAGAGCAAATTCCAAAGAAGACAGGATGATTTTACACAGATGAAAGAAATGATGACAATGGTTTACCGGACAGTTTTATTTTTTGTATGCTTCGTTCTATATGCGGGATTGCTGCAGGCTGAAGCTTTATCACCCGACAAACGCGCCGCGCTCCGAAACGCTTTAGACAAAATCGGCGTGCATGAATACGAACTCGGCTTCGACAAGCTTTGGGTCGAAGATGATACATTTCGGCTCGCACTGATTGACACACTGATGAATCGTCCATTAGCGCTTCCCAAGTATGGCGACAATTTTGAAGCGTCGTTGCCGGATAATACGGGAGGCTTTGGCCGGTATATCAAAGCACGCGCGAAAGATTTGGATTGCGCGCTTTCTGCGGACGTCACAGATAGCATCGACGCCGTTCTGAAACGCGCATCCACTCGAAAAACAGCGCCGTTTGATTTGGCCGTAGTCGTTTTTCAGTTATCAACGGAATTCTTGGAAACAGCATTGGCGCCTTTGAGCGTAGAAGAGCGGCAGGTGATTCTTATCGGTGCGCCTCTTCTCTGGTCGGATGAGGACGACAAAACCGATGATACGTTGAAAGGAGCGCTTCACCGTATTTGGGGGCAACCTGTCGATACGACAGTGCGCGCCGATGACGACACGCTGCTGTCGCTTGCGGCGAAGGTAAATCGCTCCGCGCTGATGGCGGCGACGTATGCATACTGGAAAGGGCTGTGGATGGTGGCACAGCAGTGGCAGCAAACTCAGAGTCCTTTCGCCGCCACTCAAGTTGATGGTGTGGATGGTCTCGTGATTGCGAAACAGCAGACTCCCTTTGGTCTTTTCGTTATCGGAGGCAGAGGGCCGAATGTCTATCACCGTTCCTTCGCGTTCGTTCTCGACCTCGATGGAGATGATCAATATCTGGCGCACTCCGGAAGTGCCGTCGGTGAATTAGGACACGCTCTTTGCGCAACGATTGACCTCGGTGGAGATGATGACTACACAAGCGGCGCTTTGGCGGATCAGGGCGTTGGCATTTTAGGTTTAGGCGCGCTGTTGGATTTCGGAGGCAAAGACAACTACCGCGCGGGATTTTTGTCGCAAGGTTGCGGTTTTTTCGGCAGCGGACTTCTTTATGATGACAGCGGAGACGACACCTATGAAGCGCAGATGTGCGTTCAGGGAGCCGCGACGGTCGGTGTCGGATTTCTGATGGACGGCGACGGTCGCGATATCTATGACGCCTACGGATGCGCGCAGGGTTTCGCCGGCACGTTTGCGTCGGGGACGCTTGTGGATTTTGGCGGTAATGATGTCTATAGAGCGGGAGGACATTATGAGCATCATCCTTTACGGCCGCTCGATTTCCGGAGTTTTTCGCAAGGGTTTTCCATTGGTTTTCGCCCACGAGCCGGCGGTGGTATTGGCGTGCTTTATGACCGCTCGGGAAATGATTTTTACAATGCCGAGATTTACGCTCAGGGAGCAAGCTACTGGTACAGTCTCGGTATGCTGATGGATGGCGGAGGACAGGATGTCTATAACGCGACGCAATATGCGCAAGCCGCGGGAATTCATCTCGCCGTCGGATACCTGTATGACGAGGGAGGAGATGATTCGTATCGATCTCGGTTCGGGCCTGGACAGGGCGGAGCGCATGACCTCTCGGTGGGGATATTAATCGATGACGGCGGCGATGATACGTACTCGATTTCCGGAGGACAGGGAGTGGCGCTGACGAATTCTGTCGCGATACTCTTGGACGGTGAAGGAAATGATTCCTATTCGACGACCGAAGCGAAGTATGGGCAGGGAGGAGTCCGCCCGGCGCGAGGGTTTGGGAATGTAGGATTGTTTGTCGATATGGAAGGGCTTGATCACTATTCTGATGTCGCGAAGCAGGACAGCGCCGTCTGGTTCGAAGCATACTGGGGCGTCGGTGTCGATGTGCCTTTTGACAGTGTGACTCCGGATGAAGAACCTGTGGAAGTGGAACTCATTCCCGCAGATACACTGCCGTCTGTAGAGGAGATCTTCAAAACAGCGGCTCTCTGGGAAGTCACCGAAAATCGCGAGCGCGTTCGCCGGGCGCGGAAAGCGTTAATCGCCAAAGGAGAGCCCGCCGTCAAATGGGTCGCTGAAAATAAAATGGAGACGAAAAGCGGTTTGGAAATGCGCGCCATGACGGAACTTTTCAAAGCACTCCCGGATGCAGCGATGCCTTATTTAACTCAAGCGCTTCAGGATTCCGAATTGCAGAAGCAAAAAAACGCGGCGCGGCTCTTTGGCAAGCTCAAGCGGGGAGTGCCCGTCATGCTGCGATGTCTTTCGGATGACCGCTATGAAAAAGCGCGCAACGCGATTATTACGGGGTTAGGAGATATCGGCGATTCCGGGACAATTCTGGCACTGATACCCTACACGGAAAGTACTCTCGAACGACGCCGGATTGCCGCAACAGTAGCGCTGGGGAAAATCGGAGAACCTGAAGCGATTCCCGCGCTCTTCGAGCGACTCAACGACTCATTTTTTACTGTGCGCTCTGCGGCGTTATATGCGCTGGTAAAATTCGATGAAGAGATAATCAAATCCCTCAAGCGCGCTCTTAAAACCCGCGACACGGTTCAGCTTGAAAGAGTTCTGCTTCTGACGGGTGAATTGGCTCGCAAATGGGTCAAAGAAAAAGACAACACGTCGTCACCGGTGAGGCGTCTGAGGTCGCTGGCGGATCGTTATCTTGCGCATCCGGTGCCGCGCGTGCGTTCCGCTTCCTTTGTCGCCGCCGCGCCGTTTCTGGAGCGCGATATTTTGACGCAGCTTGCGAAAGATTTCGAAACCGAAACAGACCCGGTCGTGCTCGCTCGATGCCGCGCTGTTCGCCGGGAGTTTGAGTTACCGTAAATGCAAGGTTGTCTCGCCGTTGTTGGTCTCCAGACCAGCAATGGCGCAGTTGAAATAAATTTAGTCACAGGAAAACCCATGAATCTTCCTTCCAATGTTGAAATTCTTCGTCTCCTTTCGGATGCGTTTGGCCCGTCGGGACATGAAGATGATGTCCGGGAGCACATCACGAAACTCATCGAACCGTTTGTTGATGACATCAAAACCGACGCTCTCGGCAATTTGATTGCCACGCGAAAAGGAACGTCCGACAAAGTTCTGATGCTCGACGCGCACACTGACGAAGTGGGTATTATCGTCCGTTACATCGATGACAAAGGCTTTCTCCGTTTTGCGAAAATCGGCGGCTGGGATGACCGGCTTTTCGCGGGGCACCGTGTGACACTGCGAACCGCGAAAGGCAAATTCTACTATGGCGTGATTGGCATGCCGCCTCCTCATATCACAGAAGGAGACAAGAAAGCGATTGCCGCGGAAGATTATTTTATTGACATCGGCGCGAAGAGCAAAAAGGAAGCCGAACGGCGGGGAGTGGGAGTCGGAGATGTGGGCATCTTGGCGTATCCGTTTGCCGAGCTTACCAAGGACGTCTATGTCGGGAAAGCGTTTGATGATCGCGCGGGATGTGTTCTGCTTATTGCGACGTTAGCAGCATTATCGTCGGGAAAAGTGCGCACGCCGCTGACCGTTAAGGCGAATTTTGCGACCAGTGAGGAAGTCGGTCTGCGGGGAGCGCGCGTCGCAGCTTTCGGGATTGCCCCGGATGTGGCTCTGGCGCTCGAAGGAACCATCGGTGCGGATTTTCCGGGCATCGCTCCAGAAAAATGCATCTGCAGTCTGGGAGCTGGCCCTGCTATCAGCGTCATGGATAGAACAATGGTTTTTCCGCGGCGCATGACGGATTTCTTAGTGGCCTGCGCGAAAGCTGCGAAGGTTTCCTGTCAGATTAAGATGCCCGCTATTGGCGGCACAGACGCGGGCGCGATTCACCAGTCTCGTGCGGGAGTTTTGACCGGAGCCATCGCGGTTCCGTGCCGCTATATTCATGGCCCGAATTCGCTGCTTCTATGGAAGGATTTCGAAAGCTCTCTCGCTCTCACTTTTCAAGCAGTACGACGGATTCATACATTAATTGAATGATAAATTTCCCGCAGTGTTGGCTGCTTGCTGTGCGGCACTACCGAATATTTACCGCCGCGAGTGGGTGCCCCCACCCCTCGCGATGATTCGCCGAGCCGGGTTCAGCGCAGGTTTTCGTATGCTAATCGATGAACTATCGCGCGTAACCCGGCCGGAATTGAGTCCAAGCCAAAGAGGAAACGATATGAGAATTTCTACCGTAAAACACATCGCGATAGGCGGCGTTTTGTGCTTCCTGCTTTCTCCTCTTCACGCAGGAGAGAAGGATGTTTTGGATAATGCCCTACATTGGGAGACAATCGCCGCACCAAAGGAATTCCGGAACCATCTCTTTTCCAGCTATGATCGAACAGGGGGGAATAGTGACCTTGGATGGTACTACGGTACGGACGATGAAAACTGGAAAATCCTGGCGGATTTCGAAGGTGCGGGCTGTATGGTGCGATTTTGGACGACGAAGTTGGACGCATCCAGTGATTGGCGGATTCGGATTTATGTGGACAACCTTGACGAACCTGTTCTTGAAGCGCCCTATATAGATTTTTTTGGAGACTTCCCCCCGTTTATTCCTCCCTTGGCGGACAGTACCTCGGGCTCCTGGTGCTGTTATTTGCCTATTCAGTTTAGGGAACACTTCCGAATAACATACGGGCCCCCGGGCAGCAGTTCAATTTATTATCATGTCAACGTCATCGAGTTCAACGACAGCGTCGGTGTGATTCCCTTTACGATGCCGCCCAGTCCCGAATATCAGCAGAAGCTTGATTCATTGAGTCTTTTGCTGCAAACAGCTCATCAACCTCCTTGGACGCCGGCGGACAGTCTCCGGCATGATACGACGTTGACGATTGCTCCGGATTCAACCGCGGAAATCATAGATATTTCAGGTGAAGGAACCGTCTTTCGGTTCGAGATTGAGAGTAATCCGCTGAGCTGGGAGTTGGCTCGAGCGCTCGTTTTGAGAATTTACTACGACGGCGAATCATTTCCTCGCATTGAAGCGCCATTGGGAGACCTAATAGCAATGGGGTTTTCCTCAGAGGATATAAGCGCTCTCGGTTTTTCTTCTCGGAACGACAGAATCGGTTTTTATTTCCCCATGCCGTTTCAGTGTGGAGTACGGATTCTGCTGACAAACACATCAGCCTCCGCTGTTCCCGTTCAAGCAGCAGTGAGTTGGACGCCAAGCGAAATATTCTCGACACGCTTGTGCGCAGCAGCACAGGTCGAGAGTGACCTTGTCTTCCTTGAACCGGTGACGCTCATCGATATCGAAGGGTGCGGGCATCTCGTCGCATGCATGCTTGCGAACGAAGCTGCCGATGCAGGGAGACACCTTGAAGGCGATGAATTCATCTGGATTGACACGGACAGCCAACCCTCTTGGCGAGGAACAGGGACGGAAGACTACTTCAATTGTGGTTATTATTATATGGGCGGACTTTTAACACGTGCTTACTTCGGTGTGACATATTATCGGCGGTTCAATCCCGGCCGTCATACGGCGTATCGAATTCATGCCCTGGATTATATCGCCTTCTCGAATCGTTTTTCCTTCGCGATTGAGCATGGACCTTACAGTGAGCAACAGGGCACTTACCGGTCGGTTTTGATTTACTATGCGCAGCTTGGGAAATGGTTTTTCGAAGATGCGAATGAAGATGGAAAGTTTTACGAAGGCGAACCTTTTGAAATTCGCGGTCGGCTTCTTCCGGCGGATACCCCCGTCGAGTTTACACTGGGAGGGGTTCCCTTGACGGATTTACCGGAACAAACGACATCCGCTGGAACGTATGAAGGTTCAGGAGTTTGCCCGTCGCTGCCGGATGGAGAGTACTCGCTTTTAGCTTTATATGACGGAACTGTCGATACGATAGAAGCCGATTTGACGGTCGAATCCGATTTGAATCTGTCTGTCGCGAACCTACGCGGTGAGGAGATTATCTTCCCTTATGATACTTTGGAATTATCCGTTTTTCCCGTGCCCTCTCTCGATGAAGCTTCGGTGTATTGCAACGGCTTTTTCGTCAACTGGCTGTCCGGAACACCGACTCTTGATTCGCTTTTTGTGCTTCAAGGGCGCGTGCAGACGCCGGGATTCCCTGACGGGCCTGTCGAAGTAAGACTGCATACCTGTGTGGGTGATGTTAAAGATACATTGACTCTTGACCGGCGGATCCGCTGGGAAATCGAACGTTCCATGCCTCCGGTCGCCTGGTGGCCTATGTGGTACTTACACTGGAACGTGGTGCAGGGCGAGAGCTTTGGGGCGGGATTGGCGGCGACGAGCGCGGGCGATTCGATGGTTGTTGAGGTTCCTTTGAGTTGTCCCGGAGGATTTGCCGTTCACCTTTTCATGCTGAACGGCTCTAATCGAGGGATGATGGATGTTTTATGGGATGATACGATTCGCGTTTTAGGTTATGATTGTTATAACAACTATGATGTACGCAGCGATTCCATCAGTATGGGAACCATAGACAATGATGGAACGACTCATCACC
>CBDVDL010000028.1:0-12314 GCA_965372735.1 uncultured Alphaproteobacteria bacterium
GATGAATATCAACGAGGCAACTCTCGATGAACTGTTGGATTTGCAGAATGTCTCGCCGGTGGACGCCGTTTCGATTTACAATCAGATTCGGAACACAGGGGCTTTGCGCGGCAGGCGAGACCTCGCTGCTGTGCCGGGGTTGTCGCGCTGGGGCTACATGAACGCGCGCAATTACGTCGGCTATGAGGATATCTATCGGAAGAAAAGCCTGCACGGTTTCTACTCGTTCCGCTCTTATAACACCCCCTACTTTTTTGATGAAGAACTGGCAATCCCCACCGAAACTCTGGTTGACCCGGTTCCGGATATTTCGCACAAGCTTCGTCTCGTCTATGACCAACGCTTCAAGGGCGGCGCGCTTTTTCATCGCAATCTGGGCGAACAAACGCTCTACCTGAACTCCGGCGACTTTCGTATTCCGAAGATGAAGTGGTTTGCCGGTGTTGAAAAACAGAAACTGGGGCCCGCGCGTTTAGATCGGTTTTACGTGGGCAATTACCAGATTTCCCTCGGGCAAGGTCTTGCACTGGAAAACAGCGATTTCTTTAATCCGCGCTATTCCGGCTTCGGTTTTGATAAGCGCATCACGGGAATTGCGCCGGATTTATCACGGACGCATGAGTTCTCTCTGACCGGCGCGGCTGCCGAAGCTACTTGGAGTAAATTTCACGGCGTTGGTTTCTGGTCGTATGGCAAGAAAGACGCGATTTTGAATCCGGATGGTTCGATGAATCGCATGATTATTCTTGCGCCGCGCCTCGATTATGATATCTATCCCACTGCGCAATTAGTCGCCAACGGCGATACCGTGCATGTGCCCGCTTTTGAAGGCAATCAGAGCATGCTGAACGCCGTCAAGGAAATGGGTTACGGCGGGAATATCCAATATCGGCCATGGCCGGGCAGTTATGTGGGACTAACCTTTACCGAATTTCTCTATGACAGGCCCATCAAACCGGATTTCGGCGAGTCGTATCAATTCGCCGCTGTGACGGCCGCCGGAGCAGATACCATCGTCGAGATTCACCCGGTAATTCACCCGGAAGAAGTGGATGAAATCGCCGATGCAAGAATGAACAGCGAAATTCTTGGGGGCTATCGCTCGACAGCCACGTCTCCGCTATGGAATGCGGCGCGGGGAGCGCGGCGGATTCACGGAATTGAGGCGGGGACGGTTTTTGGGAATACATCTCTGCAGGTTGAATATGCAGAGCTTCAAGATAACGGTTCCTTTACCAAGCTCGGTGATGACCCCAAGGCGCTCGTCGCGCTGGCGTGGATGCAATGGAACAGTCTGCACATTCTGGCTGTTTACCGCAACTACGATGTGGACTTCGACAATCCCTACCATCGCGGTTTTTCCAATTACCATCGCTATAAAGGCACCACCTACGAAAAAGAATATTATTTACGGGAACCTGTCTTCGCGCAGCTCGAACGCAATTCGCCCTATCCGCAATCCGAAGAAGGCGTCTATTTCGAGACGCGCTATCAAGTCTCGCGGCCTTTGACTTTGGTGGGGCAGCTCGACAACTGGGTGCGCAAGGCGGACGCCGCTGATTATTACCGCTGGGTGGCGAAGATTACGTATCGCCCGATTTGGCCGGTGGTGATTCGTATTCGGCAAAAGCTGCAAGGCCGCAGTGCGTTCAATTGGCAATCACCGACCATGTTCCAGAGTTACGAAAGTCGGCTGGTGGGAAGTCTGCGGCTCTCGCGCTATGACGGCCTCGATTTGCTCTACGCCACAGGCTATGTCCGGTTTGCTCCGCGTCCGCGTTTGCTCGATGAGGCCGACCCGACAGGTATGGATCCCATCGACGGTCAGGCTGAGTCGCCTTCGGAAGCGATAGGCGTGGCGTTCAATCATTATTTCGCACCGAATCTGCGCCTGCGGACAGCGTGGCTTTTCTATAACGGTTTCTTCTGGAATTTCGAGGACACGGACTTCGTCGTTCTCGATGGTAGAGCGTCGCGCTGGTGGGTGGCGGTCACGAACCGCGTGTCCGACCATCTGACCCTCCGGATAAAACTAACCGGTGAAAACAGCTATCCTCAGACCTTCGTGCAAGCCCGCCGCAACAACGAATATCCCGATCCTGTCGAAGGCCAATTCTTCGGCGGCGACAACGTCCAATCCACCACCCTCAGCTTCCGCGTGCAGATAGACTACTTCTTTTAATATCATCTTTCCAAAAATCGATGCGGTGTTGGCTGCTTGCAGCCGACCCAGAATCATTGGCCTCGGCTATATGCCGGGGCTTTTTTGTATTCTTCCCCGCCGCGAGTGGGTGCCCTCACCCCTCGCGATAGAAAAGAGCCGCAATGGCATAATGCTCCAAGCGGCTGAAGCCCCTTGCTCACCTCGGCGTGGCTCACTATGAATATGGCATGTTCTACAACGTCGTCGCCACCACAGCGCCGTTACCGTTACTTCCATCACTTCCGACGGATGCCGGTCTGACACGCGAGAAGATTTTGGGGATGCTGAAGCAATAAAGGTGCCCCCCCTGTCATCCCCCCGCACGCGGGGGGAATTATTTGAAAAGCCTCGGTGACAAGCCGGGGTTTTTTGTATCTATAGATTGGTGACCTTGCATTTCGACGGAGTTTTTGGTAGATTAATGGAAGAAGCTTGAGGATGACGGCGGTCCCCGCTTACGCGGGGATGACATCCCGACCGCCTCTCTATCATTTCCGTGCAAACTGTTCGAATGTCATTTCCGTATAGACTATTCAGACTGTCATTCCCGCGAAAGCGGGAATCCACTAAAGACCTTTATTACACTAATGAAAACCTACTATGTCTATATTTTAGCTTCGCGAAAGCGAGGAACGCTTTATATCGGAGTGACCAACAATTTGATCAGACGAGTCTATGAACACAAGAACGACGTCGTGGAAGAATTTACGAAGAAATATGGAGTGCATCAACTTGTTTACTTTGAGCAAACCAATGACATTTACTCCGCTTTGGTTCGTGAGAAACGAATGAAGAAATGGTATAGAAAGTGGAAAATTGAATTGATTGAAAAAGAGAATCCTGAATGGCGGGATTTATATGATGATTTGGTGGAGGATGGATTCCCGCTTTCGCGGGAATGACAGTTTTAAACGGCTTTTGCGGGATGACACTTCAAACGGATTACGCGGGAATGACATTCGGAACGCTACCCGGGGATGACATTTTTAGACAGATTGCGCGAACTGAAAATGGAATTATTGTCTGAATAAAACACGATGTATTGATAGTTTCCTCCAAAGCGCCTCGGCTGCAACCGAGGCCGTTTTGTGTCCATCGGTTCCGATTCTTGCATCTTGAACAAGTTTTTGGTAAATTATAGTATTATTAAAGAGGAGAGTCGTTCTGCCTCGACCAAAAAAAAGCCTCGGCCAATGTTTTCTGACGGATGAAATTATCGCGCGGCGGATTGTGGATGCGCTCGAGATTCAGCCGGGCGATGTCGTCGTTGAAATCGGTCCGGGCGGCGGCATCCTGACGCGACACCTTGCCGCAACTCCTGCGAAGATTTTTGCCGTCGAAATCGACGCGCGCTTGCTGCCGAAACTCGAACAATCGCTTTCCAAATTCGATAATGTAAAACTCCAGCACGCCGATTTCCTCGAAACGAACTTGGCGGATATAATCAAGGAAGGCCCGGCGAAAGTCGTCGGGAATCTGCCGTATCATCTCGTGTCGGAGATTATCTTCAAGCTCTTCCGGCACGCTCGGCAGGCTCGCGATGACGAAAACACTCCGTGGGTGGAGCGCGCTGTTTTGATGATGCAAAAGGAAGTTGCGCGGCGCGTAGTCGCATCCGAAGGCAACAAGACCTACGGAATTTTGAGCATTTTCTGCCAGCTTGAAGCGCAGGTGGAATCCATGCTTGAGGTTCCGGCGGCCTGCTTTTCACCCAAACCAAAAGTTGACGGCGACGTCGTAAAATTTGTTCCTTACAAGACGCCGTCGGTGTATCCGCAAAATTGGCAAACGCTGGAACGAATTGTGCGCTGGTGTTTTCATCGGCGGCGCAAAATGCTGCGCTCGACGCTTTCAAGTCTTGCCGGTGTTCATCCGTTCTGGCAGGAAGCGCCGTTGGATTTTCGACGCCGCCCGGAAGATCTTTCAACTCGCGAGTGGGTCAATCTCGCCGATACCATCTGGCAGCTCCAGCAGAGAAATTCACATGGCACACCTGATTCGCGATGAAGGAATTGTTTTGCACAGCCTGCGGCACGGCGAAACCTCGCGCATCGTGCGTGTGCTGCTGCGCGAGCGCGGCAAAATCAGTATGATTTCGAAAGGAGCGCGCTCGAAAAAGGGAGGAGTCGGCGCGGCGCTCGAACCTTTCAGCCGCTGTGAATTTCTTTATTATGACAAAGCATCGCGCGAAGTGCAGCTTCTCAAGGAAGTGAGCATTCTAAATGCTCACGAAGGACTACGAAAAAATCTGCCGCATCTGACGGTTGCGTCGGCGCTCACGGAGCTGTGCCAGATGACACTCAAGGAGCATGATTCGCATCCCGAAATTTATGACGGACTCGAAACGTCTCTGGTATCGCTCGACGCAGCACCCAAAAATCCGTTGCCGTTTTTATGGAAGTTTGAGCTTGGACTTTTTGCGGCCTTGGGATTTGCGCTCTCATTGGATGCGTGCGCCGGTTGCGGTAAAGAACTAAAGCCTCCCTTCGACAGGCCGGTGAAATTTCGATATGAGGACGGGTGTTTTTTCGAACCGAAATGCACGTCAGCCTCGAACACCGATGGAAGTTTATCCGCGGTCGCTTTCGCTACGCTGCTCTACATCGCTCAGCGTCCGGCATCGGCGATTGGGAATGTGATGTTTCCGCCGAAGAGACGCGGCGAGCTGCAGAATTTCCTGAGCAAATACTTAAGCTACCATCTTCCCGTGCGGGGACATTTGAAATCACTGGAAGCTCTCCGTTGGAGCGACAAAGAAAATTAAACAACTTGAAAATACGGAAAGTAAAAAATCTATGGCGAAAAAGAAAAACAGTGTGATTGACAAAGTTGTGTCGCTGTGCAAGCGGCGCGGTTTTGTTTTCCAGTCGTCGGAAATTTACGGAGGACTGGGTTCGTGTTGGGATTATGGCCCCTATGGAATTGAACTCAAAAACAACCTGCAGGATTTGTGGTGGCGGGAAATGACGCAGCTTCACGACAACATCGTGGGCATTGACGCCGCCATTTTAATGCACCCGCGCGTGTGGGAAGCATCGGGGCATGTGTCGGGTTTCGTGGATCCGCTCGTGGACTGTAAGCAATGTAAAGCGCGGTTTAAGGCGCAGGATTTGATTGATGGATGGCGCGATAAAAAGAAACTCGACAAGCTCGCTGACGGCGATATTCCTCCGGAATCTGAAGGTGATTTAGAAACGCTGAAACTTATTCGGTGGGGAGAGGCGGTCTGTCCGAAATGCGGCACGCGGGAATCATTGACCGAACCTCGTCTGTTCAATCTGATGTTCAAGACATTCATGGGGCCGGTCGAGGAAGCGGCGAGTGTGACGTATCTGCGGCCGGAAACCGCGCAGGGAATTTATGTCAATTACCAGAATGTCATGAACACCGCGCGTCTGAAAATTCCTTTCGGCATCGCGCAGGTGGGGAAAGCATTCCGCAATGAAATCACGCCGGGAAATTTTATTTTTCGCACGCGCGAATTTGAACAGATGGAGATGCAGTTCTTCGTAAAACCGGGTGATGACGAAGCGTGGCTTGAGAAATGGCGCGATGAACGATTCGCATCTTATCTTAAACTCGGAATTAAAAAGGAAAAACTCCGGATTCATGAGCATTCGGAAAAGGAACTGGCGCACTACGCGAAAGCGGCTTACGACATCGAATACGAATTTCCTTTCGGCTGGCAGGAACTCGAAGGGATTCACAATCGAACCGATTTTGATTTGAAGCGCCACACCGAGTTTTCAGGCAAAGACCTCAGCTATTTCGTCGAACAGACGCGCGAAAAATTTATTCCCTATATCATCGAAACGTCAGCGGGACTTAATCGCACTATGCTCGTGGTTCTTGTCGATGCGTACGACGAAGATATGCAGGATGGCGAACCGCGGACGGTGCTGCGACTGCATCCGAAAATTGCGCCGACGAAAGTCGGAATCTTCTCGCTGGTGAAGAAATCAGGTCTCCCGGAAATCGCCGACAAGATTGCGCAGGATTTACGGCCGGTTTGTGCCATCTTCACGGATCATCAGGGTTCGATTGGCCGCCGTTACAGGCGCATGGACGAAATCGGAACACCGTGGGGAGTGACCGTGGATCATCAGACATTAGAAGACCAATCCGTCACGTTGCGTGATAGAGATACGCTCGCGCAGGAGCGCGTGAACATCAGCGACCTGCCGAAAATCATTCGCGAGAAGCTGGCGGAGTGATTTGACTTCCGCCGCGGCGAATCCCCAGATTCGCCCGGAACGAGTTGAGTGCCATTGCCGGCCCAAGAGACCGACAACGGCGAGACAACCTTTTGTTGTTCGGCACTAGCCAACACGCTCCTGCGCGTTGGAAAGTTCGAATTCGTGTGTGTCGTGGAGACATGCGTGCAGTACGCGGGAGCGTATTGCCTAGTTTTGGATTTTTTAATTGGCCGAATTTTTGATAAGTAAGACATCATGAGAGCGCAGCGATTACACAAAACGAAACCCGTTGAAGAGCAGCCGCTAATTCTCGAAGAAATTCCTGTGCCTGAACCGGGACGAGGGCAGATTCGGATTAAGATACATGCTTGCGGTGTTTGCCGAACGGATTTGCATCTGGTCGAGGGTGAGATTGCCACGCCGAAACTGCCGATTACGCCGGGGCATCAGATTGTCGGTGTTGTGGACAAGTTAGGCGATGGAGTCACGGAGTGGAAGCTCGACGAGCGTGTGGGAGTGCCGTGGATTGGCGGAACGTGCGGCGATTGTTTCTATTGCCGGAGCGACAAAGAAAATCTTTGCGAGGACGCCACGTTCACCGGCCAGCATTTCGACGGCGGCTTTGCGGATTATACCGTCGTGCGGAGCGATTTCGCACACCGGTTGCCGGAAGGTTTCAGCGACCTCGATGCGGCGCCGCTCTTGTGCGCGGGCGTGATTGGTTATCGGGCATTGAAATTGGCGGATGTTCCACAAGGGGGCAAGGTCGGCCTGATTGGCTTCGGAGCTTCGGCGCATATCACGCTGCAAATCGCCAAATTTCAGGGCGCTGAAGTTTTTGTGATTTCCCGCAGCAAAAGCCATCAGGAGCACGCCCGTCGTTTGGGAGCTGTTTGGGCTGGAAGCGCCGAAGATTCTCTTCCGGCGAAGCTCGACAGCGTCGTGATATTTGCTCCGGCAGGCCCGACGGTTTTGACAGCTTTGAAAGCGCTGCGAAAAGGCGGCACGGTTTCCTGCGCGGGTATCACCATGAGCCCGATTCCATCCTTTGATTATTCCCTTATCTACGACGAACGTAAACTTTTGTCCACCGCCAATTCCACCCGCGCTGACGTTCGCGAGTTGCTTGATATTGCCTCGCAGATTCCGATTCGACCCGATGTGGAACTGTTCCCACTTGAGAAGGCAAACGACGCTCTGCTAAAAATCAAAACAGGCGCGCTAAATGGGGCGGCAGTATTGCACATGAGCGATTTACAGCAAAAATAATTGATTTCCTTAAACAAACCTTGATTCTCTGCGAAAAATTTCTTAAATTGTTATTTAGGAGGTTTGTGTGCAAACCAAAATAAAACAAACGGATAGGGTTTGCCGCGGCTGATATTGTTATTCAGGATAGGCCGTGCGATAGAGGAACCGTGGGTCGCGTGTGCTGTGTAAATGTGCATCAGGTGTGCGAGTTTCAGTTGGTTTTGTTTTCGAAGAAGATTTTGGATTTATAAGAAGAAGCGCCTTCATGGAGGGTCAGATGGAATTATTTAAGAAGTTTGGAGCAGCTCTGCTTGTCGGGATGTGTCTGCTGATTGGGTTCTCGACTGGTTTAGCTCAATTGACGCCAGCCAGCAACGATGCGGTTATCGCTGTGGCGAATAACTGGCTGCATTTAGGACAGGAAACAGGTTGGGGATGGACAACGGCCAGTGATTTCTCGCCGGAGTCCATTCAAGAAATCGAATATCAAGGTCAACTTTTAGCTTTTAATCTGCCTGTGGCAGACGGTGGCCATATTATCATTCCAGCATACCGTGAACTGCCTCCGATTACTGCCTATTCCACACAATTCGATTTGGATATCAATGAAGAAGGGGGCTTTGCCCAGATGCTTCGGGAGGTTTTAAGCTACAAGGTTCAGCTACTGCAGGAGTTTCTCACTGACCCGAACCCTTCACCGGAAATGGCTGTGTTGCAGGACGTCATTGACCAGAACGCGGCGCTTTGGCAATCATACACCAGTGACTATATGACCTTTACGAAAGCAGTCAATGACGAGAACGAACGTCTTCGGATGGACAGTGAAGACCAGAGGGAGCCTGGCCCGTACGGTATTTTGAGTGTCGGCCCGCTCGTTTCTTCGACATGGCATCAGGGTTATCCTTACAATGACTTTTGTCCTTATGGCGATGGAGGTCGTTGTGTTGTCGGTTGCGTTGCGACGGCGATGACGATGATTATGCATTACTGGAAATATCCTGACAACGGTATCGGGAGTCGGAATTACTATTGGAACGGAGATCAATCCTGCGGCGGCTCCACGTCCGGCCAATGGCTTTCCGCAACATTCAGCGATTCCTATGATTGGGATAATATTCTGGATTCCTATGGAGGGAACCAGACTCAAAGAGATGCCGTTGCGGAGCTCTGCTATGAAGGCGGTGTTTCTGTCGCGATGGACTACGGCTATTGTGCATCCGGGGTACCGGCACAATCTTACCATTCGCGAGTGATTACGGCGCTGAAGGATTATTTCGGTTACTCGGATCAGATTGATGCAGAGAATCGCAGCAGCTATAGTGCAAGTGGCTGGTTCACTTTACTGCAAGATGAGCTGAATCTCAGCCGACCAATGCAGTACGGATTGTCTGGTCACTCGATTGTTTGCGACGGCTGGCGCGTTTCAGGAAGCAATCAGATACACTTAAATTACGGCTGGGGCGGTCCCTATACCGGCTGGTACATCATTGATAACGTCTATCTGGGCGGCTATTGGTACGAATCAGCCATCCGAAGGATTATCGGAGAGGCTTTCATGAATCTTACGTCTCCCAATGGCGGCCAAATATGGTGCACCGGTACGGAGCAGAATATCAACTGGTCTGGCGCAGGTTTCACCGGTGATGTCACCATTTCGATTGACCGCGACTATCCTTCCGGCAGTTGGGACGTCCTCTTTTCAAGTACCGACCATGATGGAATTGAATCCTGGACGGTTACAGGACCGGCTACCACAAATGCCCGCATCCGGATTATCAGCGACAGCGAGCCTACGGTGGGAGATACGATGGATGGAAATTTCACGATTGCCGAACCTTACATTTCCGTCAGCACGCCCAATGGTGGAGAAGCTTGGTATGTGTCTCAGTCGCAGACGATTCATTGGAGCTCCTGTGGTGTGACGGGGAATGTGGATGTTACCATTAATCGCGATTACCCGTCGGGAGATTGGGATCCGCTGTTCACGAATACAGATGACGACGGTTATGAAGAATGGACGGTGTCGGAACCGACGACGAATAATGCTCGCATCCGCGTGGTCAGCGTAAATACTCCATCTGTGCGGGATTCATCGGCAGGCGATTTCACTATCGGGAGCCGCTACGTGGCATTGACCGAGCCTGTCGGTGGAGAGACGTGGTATGTGGGTGAGGATGATACGATTCAGTGGATAAGTGAAAACGTCAGCGGTACCGTCAGTATTTCCTTGAGCCGAAACGCCTTGAATGGTCCTTGGGAGAACATTGTCGAGAATACTACGAATGATGGTGAACATCCTTGGGAAGTAACCATTCCGACGACGACGAACACGCGCGTGAGAATCATCGCGGATTCCTATTCGGATGTCGGTGATACATCTGCCGGCAATTTTACGATTACGGATGTGGGCGATATTACAGTCACATTACCTAATGGGAGCGAGGTCTGGATTGTGGGGAATCCAGAGGATATCACGTGGACATCCGGCGGTGTATCGGGGAATGTAAAAATCGAGCTTGATCGTGAGTATCCCTCGACGTGGGAAACGCTTTATTCCAGCACGACCAATGATGGGATTCAATCGTGGTTGGTGGCAGGGGCGGTAACAGACCAAGCGCGGATACAAATCAGCAGTGTTTCGGCGCCCACGGTTTTGGATGTTTCGGATGCAGACTTCACGATTGAGGAAGATGATCCGCCGATGATAGTCCATGACCCGAAAGATGACGGCGAACCGGGCTCGGTACTGTTTGTGGCGGGTGTCCTCGATGAGCTTCCGGGCGTAACGGTGCGGTTGTTTCACCGGCTTGAAGGCGCGGGCAGTTATGATTCGACGGATATGTCCTCCACGGGGAATCCAGATGAGTATGCGGCGAGTGTGAACCTTTGGGATGACGGTTCGTATGAGTATTACGTCAAAGCGTATGATGTCGGCAGTCAGGCGAGCACGACATCCGTGTATGATTTTCAGCTTTATCCCTCGTGCGGAATTGCACTTTACTATGATGACGGCAGCGGAGATCGCGCAAACTGGGCAGGGGACACGCGGTTCCGATGGGCCGTGAGGTTTACACCGGTGACGACGCCGTACATTTTATGCGGAAGCTGGTTCAGTGTGGCGCGTGTTCTTCCGGATTCAGGACATTCCCGGGTGCGTGTGGAGGTGTATGACAGCGATGGACCATCGGGAATGCCGGGGACGGTATTATTTGATGAGACGACGGGTTCCATTGGAAATGCGGTCGGAGGATTGACGCCGGGGCAGACGCATTGGGCGAGTGTTCATATCCGGAATGGAATTGGTGACCTGCTGGTATTGTATGACGATTTTTACATTGCGGTGAGCAATCCGGATTCGGGCGGTTATGAGGCGTTCGCGCGCGACACGACAAGCACGATTGCAGATCGCAGTTATCTGTATGACGGCTGTCTGGAACAGTGGTATGCGGAGAATGACGTCTGGGAGAACTGCAAAGATGGGAACCGGATTATTCGCGCGGTGGGGTATTACCAGGAACCGCCGGAGATTGTGGTTCTGCGCTCGGGGGACGATGCGCAGATTTGCTGGGTAACATCGGGAGCGCCCTACTATCGGGTGTACAGCGATGTGACGCCGTTTGGCGGTTATGGCACATTTGAGGGTTCGACGTCGGATACGACCCTCACCGATGTGAATGCCGTGACGGGCAGTACGATGAAATTCTACCGCGTCATGTCCTCCTCGCAGCCGTAATCACAAACAACCTTCAAAAAATGATCAGGCGACAGACTTCACGTGAAGGTCTGTCGCCTTTTCTTATGGCGTTTCTCGAAAGCAGTCTGTTATGCCAATCAGAGAAGGTTTCCTAAACCTCATAAAATCAATAGTTACAGAATCTTCACCTACTCTCACAGGTGTCCTCCGGTGTGCTGTAAGTTATTATTCTTTGCTCCCGATTCTCCCCAAAACAGAATATTTTCAGCGTACAAAACAGGAGGAAAATGGGGGAAAGAAACCGCCAGAATGTTGTGCTCTATCTGGTCTGAGTACAAGTGGCCATGCGCTGAATAAGCAACCAAAGCAATGAGAAGGCAAGGTTCATACGAACTTCTTGTTTGCAGCTTAATCCAGCAGTTGCGGAGTTGATTATTTACACTCAAAGCCGTATATTTTAGGATAAACATTTTCCCTTGAATGATTATTTTTTAGTGTCCCAGCGGCGGAGAAGGCCTGTGCCGAGTTGACGGTTGAACAGATAATGCAAAGCCCGGGTTTTCAGAGTCCACATGATAAAAAACTCGTACTCGCAATCGCGGGTACCCAATGAAAAGGAAAGGCTTGAGATGGCTGGCAAATCTTTCAATCCATTCGAAATGGCGCAAGCTCAATTTGACAAAGTTGCCGACATTCTGGATTTGGATACGGCAACACGCGATTTATTGCGCAACCCAATGCGAGAGTATCATTTCAGCATCCCCGTTCATATGGATGATGGGAGTATGAAAGTTTTTCGAGGGTTTCGGGTTCTACATAACGATGCGCGAGGGCCCGGCAAGGGCGGTATTCGTTTTCACCCACAAGAAACCATCGATACCGTACGCGCTTTATCCATGTGGATGACTTGGAAATGCGCCGTGGTGGATATTCCATTAGGCGGCGGCAAGGGCGGCGTTATTTGCGACCC
>CBDVDL010000029.1:0-12264 GCA_965372735.1 uncultured Alphaproteobacteria bacterium
GAGATGGGTTTCTGCAAGGCGTATGCTTATATTGGTGATGTGCTTGAAAAGATTAGCATTGGAGGAAAACAGCGGAAGGATTTTCAGGCCACAGGCCAGACACATTTCGCCGCGGCGCGTTCCAAATATTTCATGGCGGCTGTGATACCTGAGACGGCGGCCCAGGCCGTCGAGATTCATGCTCGTCATCCCGGCGTTAAATCTCGCCCGACCAGCCCGATTTTATACGATTTCGCCCTCGATAGGTCCTGGAAAGGAAATGCCAAGGATCGTTACAAAGTATATTGGGGCCCGATAGACCTTCGTGAACTTCGGTCGGCTGGCGCAGGGCTTGAAAAAACAATGGATTGGGGCTGGACAATTATCAAGCCTTTCTCCATGGCGATTCTCTGGTCGTTGCAATGGCTCGGCGGCGTGATTCCGAACTATGGCCTTGTTATTATTGTCTTTTCGATAATTGTAAAAGTTGTGCTCTGGCCGCTGACGCGGAAATCTCAGGTTTCGATGAAGAAAATGGCGGCGCTTCAACCTGAGATTAAGGAACTGCGCGAGAAGCATAAGGCCAATCCGCAAGCCATGAACAAAGCTATCATGGGGATGTACAAAGAACGCGGCGTCAACCCCGCGTCGGGTTGCGTTCCTTTGATATTCCAAATGCCGCTACTCTACGGACTCTTTATCACGTTCCGTTCGACGATTGAGTTTCGGCAGGAACCTTTCATTTTCTGGATTACGGATCTTTCGCGGCCGGATTATGTGCTGGATCTTCCGTTTACGATTCCGCTTTATGGAGCGGCTGTGGCGATTCTGCCTCTGATTATGGGAGCGACGCAGTTCGTTATGTCCAAGCGAACCATCACCGACCCCAACCAAAAGATGATGGCGTATATCATGCCGGTCTTTATGACGTTGATTTTTAACCAGTTCCCGTCGGGATTAACACTCTATTATACGTTATATAATGTATGGGCGCTTTTGGAGCAACGATTAATCAAGATACCCGAATCCTAATGCGCTGGCGGCTGTGGTCGTCGCTCAAGTAGTCTTGAAAGACACGCGAAACCCGGCGACCAGCCGGGTTTTGTTTGCGGTATTTAATGCATTTCAATCGCCGCGGTGAATCTCCAGATTCGCCCGGAACCAATGAAAAACGATAACGACACAATCATTGCAATCGCGACGCCGCCGGGGACGGGAGGCATTGCCGTCTTGAGGCTTTCTGGTCCGCGCGCGAAAGAAATTGCTGCGTCACTTTGTGCTGTTAGCGGTATGGAACCGAATACGCTGCGGCATGCGTATTTTCGTGAAGGTGACGAATTTCTTGATGAAGGCATAGTCAGCTATTTCCGCGCACCGAAAAGTTACACGGGCGAAGATGTTATCGAAATTTCCTGTCATGGGGGTTGGCATGCGTCGAAAACGATACAGCAGGCGTTGTTGCGACACGGCGCTCGATTGGCGAAGCCCGGCGAATTCACGTTGCGTGCTTTTTTGAATGGAAAGATGGATTTGGCTCAGGCGGAAGCTGTCGCTCAGCTCGTTGCCGCGCACACAGACGCCGCTGGGAGAGCAGCTTTGAGACAACTCGAAGGCGGTTTATCCAATAAAATTAAGCAGATGCGCTCCCGGATTTTGGATATGATGGCGCTGTTAGAAGTGGAACTTGATTTTTCCGAGGAAGATATTCAATTCGCAACCCGCGAGGAACGCACGACAACAATTCGGGAGCTCATCGAGAACTGCGAGAGCCTGTCTGAAAGTTACCGGCAAGGGCGGCTTCTGCGCGAGGGAATTCGAGTCGCGATTGTCGGGCCGCCGAATTCAGGCAAATCAACATTGTTTAACAGCTTGGTCGAAGAAGAACGAGCTATCGTTTCGCCGCATCCCGGCACGACCCGCGATGTGATTGAAGCTCGTTTGGATATGGGTGGTCTGGAGGTGATTCTCTTAGACACAGCGGGAGTGCATGACAGCGGCGAGGAAATCGAAAAAGCGGGCATTTCGAAGGCGTTGCGCGAAATTCAGCGCGCCGACATTTTGTTTTTAGTTATTGACATTAATGAACATAATACGATTGACAAGGGAATTTTTGGCGAAATTAAAGAGCGGCCGGTTGTGGTCGTCTGGAATAAAGTCGATAGGATTTCATCAGCGCGCAACACCAAAACACCAGCGATTCCGGGTGTTTCACATGAAACGAAAGCTGTGCGAGTTTCCGCGTTGCACCATCAGGGACTGGATGAACTCAAGCACGCGATGAAGCAACTTGTCTTTGCTTCCGAAGCAAGCGCGAGACATATTCAAGTCACCGAAGCGCGCCACAAACAAGAAATCGATGAGGCGAGTCAATCTCTTCATCGCGCGTTGGACGGACTCGATGACACGACACTCTGCGCGGCGGATTTACGCGACGCCGCGGACGCTTTGGGTCGCATCACCGGCGAAACCATCGGCGAAGAAATCCTCGACCGCATCTTTTCACAGTTTTGTATTGGGAAGTGAATTTATCGCGCAAATAATTTGATGCGGTGTTGGCTGTTGCTCGCGTGTCCTCCCCCACCGGGGGCGGTGGGGGCTAGTGTTTGACATTTTTTGTGAACTCTATATCTAATCACTAGGCAGGACGCTCCTGCGTCCTGCAACACCGCGTTCAGTGGCGAACACGCAGCCGGGCACGCTAGACGCACGCCGCGGCGAGAGCAGTTTTGTGTCGAAAAAAACTCAAGGATTGTTGATATGCCTGTCAGTAATGACTATCTTGAGTTTGTATTGGAGCAACGGAGTGTTGTTGGGCGGTAAAGAAATTGAAGCGAAAGAGGGGATAGTGACGCCGGACGGCAATCCGCTTGAATTTACAGTATTATTTCTCTATAACTTTTCATCCCAAGAGCCTTTGCGATTTTTTGCAAAGTGCGCACGGTTGGATAAGCGCCGGGTCTTTCGAGCCGCGCGATGAACGGTTGCTTGACACCCATTTTTTCAGCTAATTGTCGCTGAGTTAAACCAGTCGCCGCCCGCGCTTGTTTGATTTTTATATGCGTGGGGTTTACAACTTCGTATTCTTCCTGCGGAGTCTGGCTTGCTTCTTCGATACCAGCACAGCAGTTGGCTTTTCGCCGATGAATAGAGTCTGGAGCAAATCGTTTTGCTTCTGCTCTTCGCGAGAAGCTCTTCTTTGAGAGCGAGTTGTTTTGTTAGGTTTAGTCAAGATTGAACCTTTGTCTTCTAATCAAGTTTAGGTAATATAATAAAATAGTTATCTAATATCAAGAAAAAGTTATCAGAAAGAATACACCATCAATCAATTTTTTATATTGAGATAATGAAGGTGAATAGACTTAAAGTCGCTGATACATCGACAGAATTTTCTCGCAATTTTGTATTGGGAAGCTAAAATGAAGGAAAATCCCACGACCACAACTCACGACAGTTTGCAAGACGCTTTTGTGAAATTCGCTCAAGATGTGCTCAAGTTGGCGAAGCAGTGGCCCGAAGCTAAGGATGTTCCATTCGTAGAGAACTATCATGTGGTATTTGAGGGAAGAAGTTGGCGTGAAAAAACCGTGCGCACAAGACAATATTGGTACCTATTTCGGAACTGTATAGACGACGAAATTGTGCCACTCGAATCCGCTGAAACATGTGCAAAGAACCATTTTGAAGCTGGAATTATCAAACCACCGAGAAGGTCGGGCAAACCAATCCAGGCTCCTGCCTTTGACCAAATAAAAAGGAAGATAATCCGAGAGATCTTAAGCCCAGTTGTGGATGTGCTCAGTCTATATGGGACGTTTGATCCTACGCCCGAACAGATCCTCGAGAGTTACAAGAGATTCCGAAGGCTTTGGGACAGTGACATTGAAACCTTTGTATTCACCGCGCCACTTGTAAACTTTAGCACTACTTTCGATTGCGTAGAAGTTTGCGAGGGATGGTCAATCGTTCGCTTTTTAGATGATGAAAAGACAGCGCTTTGGAATATCGGATTTCATGAGCATTCGGAATTCGATATGATAGGATTCGCTCCATTTCGTGATAGCTCGTTCTGCCTTAGAAGCATACAGACATTTCCGGTTGGAGAAGGGCGAAACTATTCAGCTGCTGCACAACGTGTTAGTGAAGTGATTACAGCTTTCAGATTACTCAAAGCTGGTGATGTGGGAGCACCTTGCACCTACGCTATGCCAAAGGATCAACTTTCTAAAAGTGGGCCTGCCGCTTCAGCATTGGAAAATAGTTCTGTACGGAGATTCGGCAGCACAAAGACATTTTCTCTATGCGAATCAGATTTGAAAGAATTCCGTGTATTGTATGGAGAACTTGAGGACTTTAAAGAACGGGGGACCCTGAGATTTCTGGAGATGGCCCTCCGCCGATTCAACTTCGCATACCAACGGGAAGACATGTCGGATCAAATCATAGACCTTACAATTGTCTTGGAGAGTTCATTACTTAGAGATAATCCACAGGAATTGCGCTACAGATTGGCATTGCGGGGTGCGGCTTTGCTGGTAAGTGAAGAAGATCCGGCTGAGATTTTTAAAACCCTTAGGTCAATGTATGACGTTAGAAGCGGGATTGTCCATAGCGGCCTATCGTTAGAGGATGAAGGCAAGTTAGCCAAAGCGCTTGGGAACAAACGACCAGCAGAGTTTGTGAACGAATGCATGGATACTACGAGGATGATATTGAGAGCGTATGTGAAACGCTTGGCTTCGGGGAATTCTGCGGAGGAGATTACTAAGGATTTGGATAATAAAATAATCAGTAGCTTAAAGAAAGGGCAATAGTCAACCAGTGTCTCTTTGGAAATGAAACAAACCTACGACATAATCGTTATCGGCGGGGGGCATGCCGGGTGTGAAGCGGCTTCGGCGGCGGCGCGGATGGGATGCAAGACGTTGCTCATCACGATGAATATGCCGACGATTGGGCAGATGAGCTGTAATCCTGCTGTGGGAGGGCTCGCCAAAGGGCAGCTTGTCAAGGAAATCGATGCGCTCGGCGGCGAAATCGGCTATGTAACAGACCTCGCTACGCTGCAGTTCCGGATGTTGAATCGTTCCAAAGGCCCGGCGGTGTGGTCTCCGCGCGCGCAATGCGACAGAGAACTTTATGCCCACTCCATGCGGATCGCTTTGGAACGGCTGCCGAATCTGGACATGAAGCAAAACATGGTGGTGGACGTGCTTGCGAAGGGCGGACGCATTTGTGGTGTGGTGTGCGAAACTGGCGCAACGTACGAATGCAGAGCGGTGGTGTTGTGCGCTGGTACATTTCTGAACGGGGTTATTTTTACTGGAGAATGGTCGAAACCGGCAGGACGCGTTGGCGAAGAACCTGCGCTAAAAATCTCAGAAGCTCTTATAAAACAAGGATTTACAACTGCTCGTTTGAAGACAGGAACCCCCCCCCGACTCGATGGCCGTACGATAGATTATTCGAAATGCACGCCACAACCGGGGGATGAGCGCATCGTTCTTTTTTCACATCGGACGGAATCGCCTGTCCCACGTCAGCTCCTTTGTCACTTGACCTATACTCATCCGCAGACGCACGCGATTTTACAGAAAGGGATGGACAAGTCGCCGCTCTTTATGGGTCGAATCAAAGGCGTCGGCCCGCGTTATTGCCCATCGATTGAAGATAAGCTGGTTCGTTTCTCTGATCGCGACCGTCACCAGATTTTTCTGGAGCCTGAAGGGTGGGAAACGGCTGAAGTGTATATGAATGGCTTTGCGTCGAGCCTGCCGGAGGACATCCAGTTTGAAGCTTTGCGCACCGTACCGGGACTTGAAAACGCGGAGATGATGCGGCCGGGTTATGCGGTGGAATATGATTATTTCCCTCCCCACCAGATTCAATACACGATGGAAACCCGCGTTGTGGAGGGACTTTATTTCGCTGGAAATGTAAATGGAACAACAGGTTACGAAGAAGCAGCGGCGCAGGGATTCATCGCGGGAGTCAATGCCGTATTGAAGCTTCGAGGCGAGGAGCCGCTTGTTCTTCGCCGGGATCAGGCTTATATCGGCGTCCTGATTGATGACGTGATTACGCGTACACCGGATGAACCGTACCGGATGTTTACATCGCGGGCTGAGCATCGATTGCTGCTTCGTCAGGATAATGCGGATTTGCGACTGATGGAGATTGGTTATGGGTTGGGGCTTATCGAGGAATCAATCCACGAGCGTTTATTGAAGAAGAAAGAACGCTTATCCGAAGCGGAAGCTTATCTGCATGCGGAAAGATATTCATTGGCAGATTCCCCTGAATTGCGGGGAGAGACGTTCGCGACATTGTTGAAGCGACCTGAAAACAACATTCGCGAGATTATACAGATGATGCCTGCGGATTCTCCCTTTGAAGGCGCTTCGGCAGATGATGATTTTCTGGCTGCATTGGAATTGAACGTCAAATACGCGGGGTATATCGCTCGGCAACAGGCGAGGGCGAATCAGGTGGCAAGGATGGAAGGTCGCAGAATTCCGAATGATATGGATTATTCGAAAATCCGTTCGTTTTCTGCCGAGGGGCGGGAAAAACTGATGAAATTCAGACCCTTAACGCTTGGTCAGGCGGGGAGAATCGCGGGAGTCAGCCCTGCAGACATTGCGGTTTTAATGATACACCTCAAGCGCCGGGAAAGTTGACAGGTCTATGCGATTGTTTCACGTGAAACATTATTCCAAGGTGAATAAACTCGTCTTTGGCAGGCAAGGTTGTTATAACGCGAACGCCTGAAAAAGCGCGTCATCAGGCGGATTACGTAAATATTGCTCCTGTTATATGTTTATAAACGAATTGTGGATAACCCGTGGATAAAGAGAAGCCATTTGCCGCTGGATGGCAGGAAATCCTGCTTCAGACAAGCTGGGACGCGGAAGATCCGCATGTCAGACAGCTTGAGGGGTTTATCGATGCGGTTCGTCAAGCGCCATTGGCTCTTGTTTCCCGTGGAGACCGGGAGCGGTTGATTTCGAGACATATTTTGCCAAGTTTGGTTGCTTTACCTTTCTTGCCAGAGCAGGGCCGAGTGCTGGATATGGGCAGCGGTGGTGGTTTTCCTGCGGTACCGCTTGCAATCGCACGCCCGGATATTGAATTCGTCCTTGTCGATTCGACGAGGAAGAAAACTACATTCCTTTCGGATTTCGCCACCGAATTTGAGCTTAAGAACGTGCGAGTCGTCTGGGATAGATTTGAAAAACTGGCGAAAAAACCTTTACACAGGAATGTCTATAGGGTTGTAACCGCCCGTGCGGCGGGCAAATTACCGAAACTATTGCCGACAGCGAAAGACTTCCTCATTTCCGGTGGGCAGATCTTTCTGTGGAAGGGTCGCGATTGGCGCGGCGAAGGAAATCCGGCGGATTATGGCTTTATGATTGATAAAGAAGTTGAACTTCCGGGCGGAAGCGTGTTGCTTCTATTGTCCCTAAAGGCGGAAGGATAAGAGTATGCCTGAAGAGCTGCTAAGTGAATTGCAATCCTTGATTACCGAAGGAAGGAATCCCGACTCGGAACGTCTGGATATGATGTCCACGCGGGAAATTCTTGAAGCGATGAATCGCGAGGATGTTAGTGTTCCTTCCGCGGTGAAGCGAGTGATTCCCGCTATCGAAAAGGCGGTGGGAATCATTGCTGAGGCAATACGCAACGGCGGGCGGCTCTTCTATATCGGCGCCGGTACAAGCGGCCGTTTGGGGGTTTTGGACGCAGCGGAATGCCCGCCGACGTTTGGCAGTGTCCCTGAGCTCGTTCAAGGATTTATCGCGGGTGGCTATGGAGCGCTGGTGAAAGCGGTCGAAGGCGCGGAAGATGATGCGAAGGGCAGTTTGGAATTCCTGCAAAAACAGAAACTGTACAAGCTCGACTGTATATGCGGAATTGCGGCATCGAAGCGGACACCGTTCGTACGTGGGGGATTGGAATACGGCAAATCTGTGGGCGCGCGAACGATTCTTGTCACGTGCAACCCACCGCAGCAGGCGGATAACGACATCGACGTCGTCATCGCGCCGGTCACAGGTCCGGAAGTGTTGACGGGTTCAACGCGACTGAAAGCGGGAACAGCGACCAAGCTTGTGCTGAATATGCTCACGACCGCGACGATGGTGCGCTTAGGGAAGTGCTACGGAAATATGATGGTTGATCTTCGCGCGACATCGGATAAATTGCGCGAGCGCGCTCGAGCGATGTTGATGCTTTTTACAGGCGTGGACTATTCCGAGGCGAAGCGTCTGCTGAAAGAAGCGGATGGCGAATTGAAACCGGCGATAGTGATGCAGGTCTTACGCGTGGACGCTGAAGAAGCGCGGAAACGATTAGCGTCGGCGGAAGGTCAGCTTCGCAAGGTTGTTGGTGATCAACTTTTGCCTTCCAAATAGAAGCACATAAAACATTTATTAATAATATCATAAACAACAAATTGTTAAACAATTCACAATATAGATTAATTTCATTCACTTGTATTTTTTGCCTGAACGATAGCATCCAAAAGAAATCGGTCTACTCAATTTCGAAATCGTCACTCTTCACTTCTGGAAAAACACCTATCTTACTGAAAAAACTCACCGATAGATAGGAACATATCGGCGCGTGAGCGAGTAGTCAGGAGTGCAGCGGTTGCTGGTGGCAAAAATGACTAAGCAAAGCACATAGCACCGCTATATAGAAACTTATGGATTGGCTGAAAAAGGCCCTTTACGATTCCTCGCCTTTTAACGCGCTGGGCGATGCTCTGCGTGATGGGGGGAGACTCTCTCTTTTAAGCCTGCCCGGTTCCCTGCCTTCGGTTGTTGCGGCCTACATTGCCGAGCGGGCGGCGCGACCGGTTTTAGCGGTTTGCGAAACACTGGAAGACGCGGAAGAATTCGCCGATGATTTAACATCGCTGCTTTCAGGGGAAGCGCTGTGTCTTCTGCCGGGAAATCCGCATTACGGTCGGGTTCCTACCGCTGTTGAACTTTCCGAACGCGCGGAAGTCTTGCTGGCGCTTCGCCACCGAGAAAAGGCTGTCATCGTTACAGAAGCCTCCGCCCTTTTGGATACGCTGCCATCGCCGGATGCGCTCTCGCAGAACCTTTTCACATTAGAACGTGACGAATTGCTGCCGAGGGATGAGCTATTGGAGTTCCTCAGGCGGGGTGGGTACACGCGGGAAGCTCTGGTGGAATCGGTCGGCCAGTTTGCGGTGCGCGGCGCAGTGGTGGACATCTTTTCTTTTGGTGCGCCCCATCCTGTGCGCATCGAGTACTACGACGATATTGTCGAAAGTCTGCGCACGTTCGAACCCGAAACACAGAAGAGCACGGGCAAAGAACTTCGCCGCTTTGAAGTTTTCGCGGCGGGAACAGCCAGTTCTGAGTTGAGCCCTGTTTTTGATCATTTCCCCGAGAACGCCGCTGTTCTCTGGGTGAATGGCCGGGCGACATGGAATGCGATTCGAGAAAGCTGGCGTGAACGCACACCTGAGCTCGTTGCGGATACACAAAAAGACGAACTGAAATCATTCGATCCGGATACGCTGCGCATACGCGCAGGTAAATTTTTACAGCTCTTTGTCAATAACGCACCGTTTGCGGTGGATAAGCAGCTCAACTTCTCCGCCCAGCCGCAGGAAAGTTTCGCCGCGAATCTTCCGCTTTTAGCGGACAGGTTGAAAGAATATCACAAGCAAGGGCTTCGCGCGGTTATTGTTTCGGATAACCTTGAAGCGGGGCACCGGCTTGGCGAGATTCTGGAAGAGCGCGGTTTGTCGGATGACATATTCGACGTGCGCGAAGGGGGATTGCATCACGGATTTACGTTACCGAGCGCTGGACTGGCGCTTTTAGTTGACCATGACATTTTTGGTCGCCGCCGCCGCCGTCGCCGGTTTATGAAGTTCAAGAATGTCGCGCCGCTCCGAGGATTGGATGCGCTGCAGGTCGGCGATTACGTTGTCCATCTGGACTATGGCATTGGCCGCTATCTCGGACTGGAAAAAATCGCTGTGGGCGGGGTTTCGCGAGAGCGATTGAAGATTGAATACCGGGACGGCATCATTCTCTACGTCAAGCTGGAAAACTTAGCTCAGATTCAGAAATATGCCGGACGTGAAGGTTTTCAGCCGCCGTTGTCCCGTATTGGAGGGCGAGATTGGGCGGAACTGCGCCGCAAGACGAAGAAATCGCTCAAGTCCATCACGGAAGAACTCATCAAGCTATATGCCCGCCGAAAAGCAGCGAAGGGTTTCTCAATGAATCCCGATACGCTGTGGCAGCGGGAAATGGAAGCGGCGTTTCCTTACGAAGATACGCCTGACCAGTTTCGAGCGGCTGAAGATGTCAAGCGGGATATGGAAGAGCCTGTGCCGATGGACCGGCTCGTTTGCGGAGATGTCGGCTACGGCAAGACCGAAGTCGCTCTGCGTGCTACCTTCAAAGCGGTTCAGGAAGGCAAGCAGGTGGTGATCTTAGTGCCGACAACCGTGCTGGCTCAGCAGCATTATCGCACGTTTCGCGAGCGATTTAAATCGTGGCCGGTTCGAGTAGATGTTCTTTCTCGCTTTCGCACAAAAAAAGAAGCCCAACGCGTCGTGCAAAGCGCTGCCGAGGGACAGGTAGATGTTCTGATTGGAACGCATCGCCTTCTTTCGAAAGACGTCAAGCTTAAGGATTTGGGGCTTTTGATTATTGACGAAGAGCATCGGTTTGGCGTCGTTCAGAAGGAAAAGCTGAAATCTCTCAAGGCGAGTGTCGATGTGCTTTCCCTTTCGGCGACACCGATTCCCCGCACATTGAATATGGCGCTCATGGGCGCGCGGGATATGTCTCACATCACCACGCCGCCACCGGGAAGACTTCCTATCGAAACGGACATCGTTCCGTGGTCAGAGAAGACGATACAGGATGCCATTCTCTATGAGATTCAACGTGGAGGCCAGGTCTTTTTTGTTCACAACCGCATTCAATCGATCAAAGCAGTTCACCAGTTGCTGAAAAACCTTTTGCCGGGTGTGCGTCTCGCGGTTGCGCACGGCAAGATGCCAGAAGATGCTCTTTCGCGGGTGATGGTTCATTTCTTGGAAGGCCGTTTTGATGTTTTGATTTCGACCATGATCGTCGAATCCGGTCTGGACATGCCCAATGTGAACACGATGATTGTCAACCGCGCAGACCGTTTTGGCCTCGCGCAGCTCTACCAGCTTCGTGGACGTATCGGGCGCAGCTCCCGGAAGGCTTACGCGTATTTCTTAGGTCCGCCGCGCTGGGAAATGAAGCGAACGGCGCAGCAGCGTTTATCGACGCTGGCTAATTTCAACGAGTTAGGCGCCGGGTTTCAGATTGCTATGCGGGATTTGGAAATTCGCGGTGCGGGGAATCTCTTAGGGCGGGAACAGTCCGGTTATATCAACGCCGTCGGATTCGAGCTCTATCAGCGGCTCATCGAAGAAGCCGTGGAAGAAGTCCGCCATGAGCAAATAGGCATCAGCGCGGACGCCCAAGAGTCTCCAAAGGTTGAATTGAAATTGGAATTCCCGACGGACGCGTTCTTTCCGGGGTCCTATATTCCGGAAGGCAGTCAGCGCTTGAATTTCTACCGCGAGTTGGTTCACGCGAAACAGTTGCAGCGTCTGGATGAGATTGGGGGGGAGATACGCGACCGATTCGGTCGGTTGCCAACGCCTGCTCAGGCGCTGCTGACGATGGCGCGTGTGCGCGTATTGGGGGAACAGCTCGGAGCGGAAAGAATCGCTCTGAAGGATAACCGGCTCTCGATAGACTTTCCCGAGCCACAGGGAAATGGCAGGGATGTCAAGGAATTGCTGCGGAATATCGCTGATTATCCGGTGGAAATCTCGGCGATTGACCGTCTTGGAATTCGTTTGCCTTTGCCTGAAATTCACGGCGAGGGAAACAACGCGGATTATCTAATCCGGTTTCTTCGAGCTTTAGTCGAAGAGCCGGAAGAAGTATAGTTTTAAGCGAAGTTCAAATATCTCATAAACAGGTTCGGTAAGCAGGAGGAGGTTTCTGTGACCACTCAAAAGAAACATTTTGCAATCTGGATTCTTCTTTTAGGAATTGCGCTGACTTTTGTCGCGTGTGCGAAGAAGGAACCCGTTGTCGCCAAGGTGGGGCGCTATCAAATCACGGTTGAGGATTTCAAAAACGGGTTTATCCAGAAGTATCGTGGTGAGAAAGCCGCTATGAAACGGTCGTTCGACGACCGGCGCGCGTTCGCCGAGGAAATGGCGAATCAGAAGCTGCTGGT
>CBDVDL010000030.1:0-12099 GCA_965372735.1 uncultured Alphaproteobacteria bacterium
CATCCTGTTAAATGCAAGAGACCTCTGGCATCGGGGCGCATTTCTCCGGGGGCGGGACTTTTCTTTTCAGTGGTTCTTGTTTCAGGTGGATTGCTTTGGGCTTTTGCTCTGGATATCTGGTTTGGCTGGATCGGGACGATTTATGTTGTCTCCAATCTTGCATACTCTCTGGGATTAAAACACGTCGTTATACTGGATGTTCTTGTTCTCTCGCTCGGATTTGTACTGAGGGCTTTGGGTGGCATTGCGGTGATATGGCGCGATATTCCGGATTTCTATTTGTCGTATTGGCTGCTTTTGTGTGCGTTTTTCTTGTCCCTTTTTCTTGCGCTGGCCAAACGGCGGCATGAAATTACGTTACTCGGAGAGCAGGCTTCATCGCATCGAGCGTCCCTGTCGCATTATTCGAGCATTTTCATTGACCAGATGTTGGCGGTACTCGCGGCAACGACGCTCCTGGCTTACAGTCTCTATACCATTTCGGATGACACCCTCGAACACTATGGAACGCGGGCTCTCTTCTGGACAATTCCTTTCGTTGTTTATGGGCTTTTCCGATACCTCTACTTGATTTATCATCGAGCGGAAGGCGGAGACCCCACGAAAATCCTCGTGCGCGATCGTCCGATGATGATCAATGCATTGCTATGGGTATTAGCCGCAGCATTGATAGTGTATTTTGTGTCTCGGTAAGGGAGGTTCTCATGAAGAAACAATTCGTCCTATGGAGTCTTGCACTGGCGATGCTTGTCTGTCTTTTTACGGGATGCAACCCCGGAGACGAGGGAGGAACGGTCTCCGGCCGTGTTACTCTTGAAGGACAGACGTCTCATGCAGAGACAACCGTTGAACTGTACGGCAACGGCTCTGATGAACCCATCTGGTCGATTACAGCCAGCCGTTCCTGCATAGCCTTTCCATATTCTCCCGTGGCTCATTTCGATTGGAGAATGCATCAACCGTTGCACTCGACAACAACGGATGGAGCCGGCAACTTTTCTATCTCTGATGTTCCAAGTGGTGATTATATTCTTTGCGCGCGCCAGGATAGTTTTGGTTGGAGTGCTCCTGTTTCTGTGAGTGTTCAGGGGGGAGATGTGTCGGTAAGCGAGATTTCTCTTTATCGCGAAATCATGTATGGTTTTGGAACGATTACAGACGATGTCACTTTTGAGGAGGGACATCATTATGTTTTCACCGATGTACGCGTTCTCGAAGATGGTGTGACGCTAACAATCGAACCGGGAGCGGTGATTCGCTTCGCTCAGGATAAAACATTGATCGTCGAGGGAACTCTTCTCGCACAAGGAACACCAGAGAAGTGGATTGTATGGACGTCGAACTCGGATACGCTTCTGAGTTCTCATTGGATTAAGATTGAATTCAGAGCGACTGCGCCACGACCGAACTTTCGTTATAATCGAATTGAAGGAACCTATGAAGGATTAGAATCCTTTCATGCCGGTGGGGAGTTTGACCATTGTTTCTTTCGCAAGGCAGGTGCGTCTTGTTTGAACCTTTCCGGAGAAAATATCCGAGTGACCAACAGTATTTTTTACGAAGTTGGCGGTATTGGTGTGACGGTTAATACAGCTGAAAATCCGAAAATCGATCATAATTTGCTCTATGATATTATCATATACGGTATGGAGGCGAATGCTTGGGACGGCGGGATCATCGATAATAATTGGTTCGTTAAAAGCGGCATAGCCGGCACTGACGCAAGTATACATATCTTATTATGCGATGATGTACATATCCTGCACAATGAAATACTCGATTGTAAAGTTGGCCTCCATTTTGGTTCAAAGTGTGATGAAACGAATCTGATACAAGCGAATTATTTCGCGGATGTATTTACGGGGATTTATATTGGCTTGACTAACGATAATCTCGGACCATCTAATCCGACGATTCGATATAATTGCTTCACGGGAGATCCAGGAAATTTCTGTCTTCATGTTAGTTTTTGTCAATGGAACACCGAGGATATTCAAGCTCCAAATAACTATTGGAATCCTCAAGTAACGAATCCCATCTGGGATTTTATAGATGACCCGGATAATTGTCCCCATGTTTTCATTACGCCTGAATTGTTAAGTTGTCCCGATAGTGCGGGTGTTGAATGCTGAATTAGCTGATGCAGTACCTCGGTAAAGACATTCTAACAGAAGGATCCCTGCTGCACCTGAACCGGGAAACAGCATGGAAGAAACTGCGTTCCCGCGCGAAACAGGGCATTCGAAAAGCGCAGCGAGCAGGCGTTCGTATGGTGGAAAGCCGCGACCTCAGCCTGATGGCACAGGTTTGGTATGACCCTGAGACACTGACGGACCACTTGGACGAAGAGCAGAAGCTTTTTCTTGCGTACATCGGGGAGGAACTTGTCGGGGGAATCATTGTAACTCCTGTAACATCGAACACGCTCTTTTATCATTACGGAGGAACCAACGAACAGGGGCGGCGTCATGAGGTCAATGCCTATCTTTTCTGGCATATTGTAGAAACATACGAAGACAGTCCTTTTGAGTACCTTGATGTCGGCGTATCCTATCGAGATGAGTTGCAGCATTATTTTCGGAAGTACTGCACGCAATCCTATCCAATCCTCTTTCATCCGCCGCCGATTGAAGTACGACCGACGATTCGCATGAATCCTGTCAGTGCGGAGCATCTGCACTGGGATGTCCAAACGGCTCCTCCGATAAATACGCAGCTCTTAGAGTACTTTGAAACGGAGTTCACGTTCCTTCCTTCCGGGATATTCGCTCTTCAATCCGCCTTTCGCGCTGTGGACCTTCCGCGAGGTTCCACGATTCTCGTGAAGTCATCTGTCGGGCTCTCGAGTTACATGGATGTTTTGAAAGCGTCCTTTGGAAACGATTTTCGTTTTGTTGCCACCAGCAAGACTCCGGATGCAGTGCTCATTTGTCACCGGTGGGGGATTGCGGATGAAAGCGTCGAGGAGTTTTCGCAAACGGCGCTGCCGGTTATCGAAGACTGTAGAGATACGATTGATGCGGAGGTGGGCAGAACTCGCGTCGGTGGTTTTGGAACGTATGCCGTTTTTGATTTTGCGCGGATTTTCCCTATGCAGTTTGGAGCGCTTCTACTGGGACACTATTTCAATGACAAGGAAGTATGGGATCGCCTGCATTGCCTGGATGTGACAAAGCGCAATGTCATTCGAGAACAACTGCTTTCGCTCTGGCCGGAGCGAGAGGACTACGCGAAAAAGAGAAAAGATAACTGGTCGTACCTCGAAGAACTCTTTCAACAGGTGGGAATGACTCCAGCTAACGGGAAACAGCCATCGAAATTTCCCACAGCATTTCTTTTGAAGTGTGATGAGCCTTATTCGGCAGAGAAAATCTCAGCGCGCCTTGAACAATTTGGAGTGTATGTCGAGACAGATGTCAAAGAACAAATTGTCGCGTTGCCCTGCCATGCGGGGCTTGATAAGGGACAGCTCGACTATATTTTTGGAGCATTCCGCGGCATGATAAATCCCTGTTACACCTATCGAAGAAAAGAGAACTCTTGAGAACTTTGAAAAAGAAAGCCCATTATCTGGTTACGGGAGGCGCCGGTTTTATCGGGTCGAATATCGTCGCTCGGCTCGTTGAACGCGGAGATAGAGTCACCGTATTCGATAATTTCGCCACAGGCAAACGAGATAATCTGACGCCGTTTCTTTCAGAGATAACGCTCTATGAAGGAGATGTTCGCAGCTACCATCACGTGCGGGAAGCGGTGGAAGGAGTCGACTATATTCTGCATCAGGCCGCTTTGCCGTCGGTGCCGCGTTCCGTGCGCGATCCCATCACATCTAATCAAGTGAATGTTGATGGCACCTTAAATTTTCTTATAGCCGCTAAGAACGCCAAAGTAAAGCGATTCGTTTTTGCGTCATCTTCGTCCGTTTATGGAGACAGTCCGACGCTGCCGAAGATAGAAGATATGCCCACCAACCCTCTTTCTCCCTATGCGATTTCGAAATTAGCAGGTGAAGAGTATGGTCGCGTGTTTACGCAAATCTACGGTTTTGAAGTTGTTGCCCTGCGCTATTTCAATGTTTTCGGCCCGCATCAGGATCCGATGTCTCAATATTCCGCCGTCATTCCTCGTTTTATTATGGCGTTGAAAGCGGGAGACTCGCCGGTTATCTATGGAGACGGTCAACAATCCCGCGATTTCACGTTTGTGTCGAACAACGTCGAAGCAAATCTGCTCGCTTGTCATACAAAGGATGTTGCCGGGCAGGTGTTTAATGTCGCTTGCGGCGATCGTTTTTCTCTGCTGGATCTCCTGCGTGAATTACAGGTGATTCTGGGGACGAATATTCAACCGAATTTCGAGGCGGCGCGACCGGGAGATGTTCTCCATTCGCAGGCAGAGATTAGTAAAATCAAGACCGCAATGAATTTTGAGGTGGTCACAAATTTCCGAGAAGGATTGGAAGAAACGGTTAAGTATTTTTTTGGAGGGTGATCAATGAAAGTCCCCATGCTCGATCTGAAAGCTCAATTTACCGGGATAAAAGAGGACGTCTTGGCAGCGGTTCATGAGGTCTTCGAGGATCAATGGTTTATACTGGGTCCCCGAGTAAAATCACTGGAAGAGAAAATCGCAGCACTCTGCCATGTTCGTCACGGTATCGGAGTTTCTTCCGGCACAGACGCTATTCTGGTAGCGCTGATGGCGGCGGGAGTCGGACCGGGTGATGAGGTTGTGACAACTCCTTATACTTTTTTCTCGACCGTCAGTTCGATTGTCCGTCTGGGCGCAAAACCTGTCTTGGCTGATATCGAACCGGACACGTTCAACATCGATCCGAAGAAAGCGAAATCCGCATGCACAAGCAAGACACGAGTGCTGTTGCCCGTTCATCTATTTGGCCACCTGATTAACGGAAAAGAATTTCGTTCAATCGCCGCGGAAAAGAACGCTCTTCTAATTGAAGACGCCGCTCAAGCGATTGGTGCGCGAGGAGGCGGTTTCGAAGCGGGGGAAATCGGTTCCATGGCATGCTACTCGTTTTATCCAACGAAGAATTTAGGCGGAATCGGAGATGGGGGGATGGTCGTGACAGATGAGGATGATATCGCTGCTCGCCTGCGAATGCTTCGAGTACATGGCGGACGCGATAAGTATGTTCATACCCATGTGGGAATCAACGGTCGCTTGGATGAGCTTCAAGCGGCAGTGCTCCTTATAAAATTACCTCACCTTGCAAGTTGGAATGAATCACGTCGGGCGATTGCATCGCGCTACAAGGAGGCATTAGCGGGATTGCCGATAACGTTTCCCATAGAACGCCCTGGGTATTATCATACCTATCATCAATTCGTCATCAGGCTCGCGGATCGAGATCGCCTGCAGCAATACCTGCGGGAACATGGTATCGGCAACGATATTTATTATCCGATTCCATTGCATCTGCAAGAGTGTTTTCATGATTTGGGATACAAAAAAGGAGATTTTCCGATAGCGGAGCAATGCGCAAAAGAAGCGCTGGCGCTTCCGGCATATCCGGAGCTTTCCGTAGAAAGCCAGGATGAGGTTATTGCTCGAATTCACGCTTTCTATGGAAAAGCACATGTTTAATGGATTAGTGTAGTATGGCAGGAATTCCCTTACAATCGCGTTGGATCGGGTTGCTCTCACTGGTTCTGGACGTTTTCTTAACGGCCGTTTCCTTTTTCGTTTCCTTTGGACTCCGCGCCCAGATACGAACGGTGTATCTTTTTAGTATAGCGTTGGATGTTCGAGATTATTTCAATTCCTTTCTGGTGATTGTGCTTATCTGGGTGCTCTTCTTTAACGTGCAAAAAGCTTACTCACCCCAGCGAAGTCTCTCTCTCCTTTTTGACTTGAAATGCGTTTTGCGAACGGTGTTCTTCGGGATGGTGGCTTTTTTTGCGTTAAGCTACCTGTTGAGAATCGAGCTTCCTCCTCGAAGCATATCCATCTTATTCGTCGTCGTCAATATTCCGTTATTGCTTGCTGGAAAGATATTCTTCCATTATTTACGTCGTTATTTACGGGCATCCGGAAAATATACGCGCACGGTTTTGGTAGTGGGAGCGGGCGAGAAAGCTGCTCGCTATATGGAATCCTTAAGGAAGCATTCCGACTGGGGTTTGGATCTCATTGGATTTGTAGATAGCAATCCTAAAACGGACCGTGAAGATTATTACGGTGCGCCCGTATTGGGCGGACCGAAAGATTTACCTGATATATTGCACCGCCATCCGATTGATGAAGTTGTTTTTGCGGTTCCGATGCGGGAATTGGAAGAATGTGTGGATATGCTCGCGCTCTGCGAACAAGAGGGAGTTCGCACGCTGATAATTTCTGATTTTTTCAGCGGACTCATCGCGCGAGTCGAAAGCGAAATCATCTATGGGATTCCGGTTCTCATTTATTCGACAACTCCGCTCAAAGTATGGCAGCAGTTAATCAAGCGAGTTTTCGATATTCTTGTTTCCGGCACAATGCTGATTTTACTTCTCCCTCTTTTTATCTTTATTGCGGTAGCCATCAAGCTGACATCGAAAGGTCCGGTGATTTACCGTTCGAAGCGCGTTGGACTGAATAAAAAATCATTTAATTTCTACAAATTCCGGACGATGGTTAGCGGGGCGGAACAATTGAAAGAACGTTTGATGGAACAGAACGTCATGCAAAAGATTGTTTTCAAGGTGAAAGATGATCCGCGTATCACATCCATCGGGAAGTTTCTGCGCAAGTTCAGTTTGGATGAACTGCCGCAGCTCTGGAGTGTTTTTCGCGGGGACATGGCGGTTGTGGGGCCGCGACCGCCTCTGGTATCCGAACTCGATAAATTCGAAAGCTGGCACCGAAGAAAGCTTTCTGTGAAGCCGGGGTTGACCTGTATCTGGCAGATTTCTGGTCGTTCGGAAATCACTGATTTCGATGAGTGGGTTCGTTTGGATTTGGAATATATCGACAACTGGTCTCTCTGGCTGGATTTCAAAATCTTCTTCAAAACAATTCCCGTTGTTGTCTTTGGTAAAGGAGCCGAATAAAGCGGCTTAGTAAGCGTATGAAAATTCTCGTCACCGGAGGAGCCGGATTTATCGGCTCTCATGTTTCTGATGCTTTTCTCGAGCAGGGGCACGACGTCGCTGTTCTCGATAATCTATCGACAGGATTCCGTCGAAACATCCCCGAAGAAGCGCGTTTTTTCGAGCAGGATATCTTAGACAAGGAAGGCGTCAATCGATGCTTTGAAGAATTTAAGCCGGAAGTTGTCTGTCATCACGCAGCGCAGATGGACGTCCGATTTTCGATTGAAGAACCGGAGTTCGATGCACAAACGAACATCTTAGGAACGCTTCATCTTATTCTTGCCGCTGTGGAAGTTCACGTCAAAAAGTTCATCTATATTTCTTCCGGCGGCGCGGTTTATGGCGAACCCGATTCCTTACCGGTAACAGAAACTAATTCTATAAAACCCGAATGCGCCTACGGGATTACGAAGCATACTCCGGAGCATTATCTCTATCTTTACAAACAACTCCGTGCACTCGATTATACGGTGCTGAGATACGCCAATGTTTACGGCCCTCGGCAGAATCCGAAGGGCGAAGCCGGCGTCAATGCGATTTTCATTGATCATATGTTAGAAGGAAAACCGCCGGTTATTTATGGAGATGGTGAACAACTTCGCGATTATGTCTATGTGAGCGATATCGTCAAGGCAAATTTGCTGGCACTCAATAAGGGAAGTGGTCAGGTACTGAATATTGGATCAGGGATGGGAACATCCGTGAATCAAATCGCTTCGATACTTGCGCGTTTACTTGATTTTCAAAAGGCTCCGACGTACGCTCCGGCGCGAGCGGGTGAGATTCAGAATATATATCTGGATCCAACTCGCGCTAAAAATATCCTTGGATGGGAAACAAAAATTTCTTTCGAAGAGGGACTACGGCGCACTGTTGAATGGCATAGGTCTCTTCTAACCGAAAAAAGCCATTAACAGGGAATCCTTCTGTAAACTTCCATGATAAACTATTCATTTCTACAGCGTATTTGCTGATAGTCTGTGGAAATACGCACTTTCTGAACATTCAATGCAAAGGAGAACTTTATGAAGCTCGCGGTCGTTGGTACGGGCTATGTGGGTTTGGTAACCGGCGCTTGCCTTGCCGAAACAGGTCATCATGTCGTCTGTGCGGATATTGATGCCAAAAAAATCGAACAGCTTCAAAAAGGCATCATTCCAATCTATGAACCGGGCTTGGAAGAAATTGTCGAGCGAAACACGAAGAAAAAGCGGCTTCATTTCACCATAAATATTGGTGAAGCCGTCCGTGAAGCGCAGATTATCATGATCGCCGTAGGAACGCCGCCCCTTCCTGACGGCTCAGCGGATTTATCAGCGATTTTTGCGGTCGCGGATATCGTCGCGGAGAATTTAAACGGCTATAAGATTATTGTAGATAAATCCACCGTCCCCGTCGGCACCGGAGATCATGTTCGTGAACGTATCGAAAAAGCAGGGGGGAAAGATTTTGATGTTGTCTCAAATCCGGAATTTCTGAAAGAAGGCGACGCGATAAATGATTTCTTAAAGCCGGACCGGATTGTCATCGGTGTCGAAAGTGAACGCTCGGAAAAGCTCATGAAAGAACTCTACGCGGCTTTCCTTCGAACCGGTCATCCCGTGATTGTTATGGGTGTTCGCTCAGCGGAGCTTACGAAGTATGCCGCGAATGGTCTCTTGGCTACGAAGATTACGTTTATGAATGAAATGGCGAATCTCTGTGAAGTCCTCGGAGCGGATATTACGTCCGTTCGTTTTGGCATCGGTTCCGACAAACGCATCGGCCCCTATTTCCTTTTTCCGGGCGTTGGTTATGGCGGCTCCTGTTTTCCGAAAGATGTCAACGCGATAATCAGAACGGCAGCAGCAGAAGGTTCGCGCTTGAAGATATTGGAAACAGTGGATGCAGTTAACAGTGTTCAGCGCTTGAAAATTGCAAAGAAGGTCGTTCGCCACTATGGAGAAGATTTGAAAGGAAAGACCTTCGCTCTCTGGGGATTGGCGTTTAAAGCGCGAACGGATGATATGCGGGAAGCGGCGGCTATTTATACTATTGAGGAATTGACCAAGCGCGGAGCGAAGATTCAAGCTTATGATCCGCAGGCGCATAAAGAAGCTCGAAAGCTGTTCGGTGAGCGCATAGAATATTTCGAAGACAGCTACGATGCTTTGACGAAAGCGGACGCGCTCCTTGTTTTAACAGAATGGGCGGAGTTTCGCGAACCTGATTTTGATGAAATCAAAACGCGATTGCGCGAAGCTATCATTTTCGACGGTCGCAATCTTTACGAACCTGAACGGATGAAAGAACTCGGTTTCACTTACTATTCGATTGGTCGAGTGTGAACGCGGTAGAGTTGGGTCGAAGGTTAGGAATTGCCCTCGCGCTTACCGGTCTTATTGCCTCGTGCGCAAAAATGGGATCACCACCCGGAGGACCGGAAGACGAACGTGGGCCGCAAGTGGAAAATGTCTTTCCTATGCCGGGCGCGACAAACGTATCACAAAAAGTCGAAGTTCGCGTGCGCTTCGATGAAGCAGTCAACCGGCGTTCTGTTGAGGATGCTGTTTTTCTCTCTCCGGATCCCGGCGAAAGGGTTCGGTTTTTCTGGCGAGGACGATTGCTTCGCATTCGCTATCTCGATTCACTAAGCGCCGACCGGACGTATGTGATTACGATTGGTTCAAGCGCTCGGGATATTCGAGGGAACCCTGTTGGCGGGCCGTTTACATTGGCTTTCTCGACGGGGGAGCACATCGATAAAGGACGCATTTTTGGACAGATTGCGGGAGAGAAAACTCCTCAGAATCTGAATTTGTGGGCATATTCTTTAAGTGATTCCGCGACGCCGAATCCACAGGAAGATGTTCCTGACTATCGGACTCAGCCAAATTCCTCGGGGACGTTTCATTTCACCTATTTAAAACCGGACACCTATCGCGTTTTTGCTGTCTTTGATGTTGGACGAGATGGTTTTTGGAATCCGTCCGTTGATGAAATTGGTATTCCCCCTTGGGATGTGGTAGTTACGGATGAATCCCAACCCTATCTGAGTTTTAAAACTTCCTTCTTCGATACAACGGCCGTTCAAATCCGAGGCATATCCGTAAAATCCGATAGACAACTCGTCGTGAAATTTTCGAAGCAGATTTCCCCGGCGGTGGCTTTTCATCTCGAGAGCCTTTCAGGCGATACCTTGTCGGTTTCTGCGGCATACGAGGATATTGAAGATTCAACTCATTGGCAGCTTTTCACCGCGCGTTCCTTGACCAACGAAAAATGGAAACTCACGACGACGTTATCCGATGAAATGCGAGCAGCACAAACGTTCCTTGATACCATCAACATGCGAACAGCTCCCGACACAAGTCGGCCTGAAATCATTCGCAAATTCCCTTCATCGAGAGAGCGTCTGATTGATGTACCGGACAGGTTGGATTTCTTTTTCTCGGAAGCGGTTTCTCTTGTTGATTCGATTGCGAAATTCGAATTTTATTCCCAGATGTCAGAAGATACATTCGAATTACATCCGGAATGGAAGCACCCTGCGCATCTCTCTCTGACGTCGGATGAACCATTTCAACGCGGCGGTATGTACACGATAGCATTCAATGCTATGGCGTTGGAAGATTTATCCGGCAATTCCCTCGGAGATACGCTGTCGAGTTTTCGTTTCCAGATTCTCCCGGATGACAGTCTGGGGTCGCTCTCCGGAACGCTGCAGGATGTAGCAGGGTATGAACATGTTCTCTCCGCTTTTTCCTTGTGGAGAAAAGAAGTGGTTCGGACTGTCAGGGGCGTTCCTTCCGGGGAATTTGTTATCGAGGAGCTTCCGGCGGGCGGTTATCTGATTGAAGTGCTTCGAGATGTTGATGGTTCTGGCGATTTCTCAAAAGGGAGCATGGACCCTTGGGAGTTTTCGGAGCCGCTTTGGACTGCGCGGGATACATTTGTCGTGCGTCCACGTTGGGATCGCGGGGGGATTCAATTGAAGTTTCCTGTTTTACAATAGAGAGTGATTATGCTTCATGTCGTTATTATGGCGGGGGGAATTGGAGCCCGGTTTTGGCCGAAGAGCCGTAGGAGTACTCCGAAGCAACTTTTGGATCTCTTTGGTGAAGGTACCCTTATCGAAGAAACCGTACAGCGTGCCCGCCGCCTCACTACACCGGACTGCATCTGGATTGTGACGAATTTGGAATTGAAACGCGAGATTCAAAAAGTCCTGCCTGATTTCACCGATAAGCAGTTTATTATCGAGCCGTGCGGGAAAAACACTGCTCCGGCAATCGGACTTTCCGCAATTACATTAGCTCGGCAAGACCCGGAAGCAACGATGGTTATCTTCCCTGCGGATCATCGTATCCCGGACGTTAACGCTTTCGAAAAAGCCGTTCGCGCCGCAGAAAAAATCGTGTCCGCCAGCGAGATGTTGGCGACCATCGGGATTCATCCCACGCGTCCGGAGACCGGCTACGGCTACATTCAAATGGACGCAGCATCTTCTCCAATTGCACCGGATGTGTTTCGTGTGAAGACCTTCGCGGAGAAACCTAACCTTTCGACAGCGGAACTGTTTCTGAAAAGCGGCGATTTTCTCTGGAACAGCGGAATGTTTATTTGGAAAGCATCTACAATTCTAAATCAAATCGCTGAACACCTGCCGGATTTGCACAGCGGCCTTCGAGACATTGCGGCGTGCAAGAAAGAATCACATCTGGAGGAGACGATTGCGAAAGTCTATAGTTCCCTGAAGCCGATTTCGATTGACTACGGTGTCATGGAAAAAGCAGCGGATGTGTGTGTTGTGAAGGGAAAGTTTCGGTGGAGCGATGTGGGAAGCTGGGAAGAAGTGTGGCGCTTCTGCGATAAGGATGAACAGGGGAATGCGATTCTGGGCAATCATCTCGTTATCAACTCCTCAAATAACCTGATAGATGCCAAGGATAAATTCTACGCCCTTCTTGGAGTTGAGAATTTGATTATCATCGAAACCAAAGACGCCGTGCTTGTCTGTCCTCGC
>CBDVDL010000031.1:0-12019 GCA_965372735.1 uncultured Alphaproteobacteria bacterium
CTTGACCACCGAAACCGGCGAATTTTACCTCAATCTGCATCTAACTCCTCTTCGGGAGTCTTGAGTTCACCCAGAGGAAAATAGGGCACCATATTATCCTGCACCCATTGCGTTGACTCGACGGGAGTCATTCCCCAATTCGTCGGGCAGGTCGAAAGGACTTCAACCAGTGAAAAGCAGCGCCCCTCATTCTGATATGTAAAGGCTTTTCGAACGGCCTTCTTCGCTTCAATAATATGACGCGGCGTGTGAACGGCAACGCGAGCAATATAGGCAGGCGTGCGAAGCGCCGAAAGCAATTCCCGCATCCGCATCGGATACCCAACGTCTGCAACATTGCGTCCAAATGGTGATGTCGTCGTTACCTGACCGGGCAATGTCGTCGGAGCCATCTGTCCTCCCGTCATTCCGTAGATGGCATTATTCACGAAGATGGTCGTAAATTTTTCTCCGCGATTCGCCGCATGAATAATTTCAGCGATTCCGATGGACGCTAAATCGCCGTCGCCTTGATATGTGAAAACAATTAAATCAGGTCGTGTGCGTTTCAAACCTGTTGCGAAAGCCGGAGCGCGACCATGCGCCGCTTCCAGAAAATCGCAATTGAAATAATTATAGGCCAAGACCGCGCAGCCCACGGGTGCGACTCCCACGGCGCGTTCGCGAAGTCCCAGCTCATCTAAAATCTCTGCGACAAGCCGATGAATCACTCCATGCGTACAGCCGGGACAATAGTGAGTAATTGCCTCGGTCATGGACTCCGGACGATCAAAAATAACCTTACAAGTCATAAGAGTAACTCATTCCAAGCTGCTGGGAAACTACAACAGCTTTCGGATTTCTTCAACGATTTCTTCCGGTGAAGGAACGATTCCGCCTTGACGGCCATAAAATGTAATCGGTTTCCGGTCGGACGTCGCCAAGCGAACATCCTCAATCATCTGCCCCATATTCATTTCCACTACCAAAATACGACGCATTTCATCTCGCTCGGCAACCTTGCGAAGCGGTTCATAAGGATACGGAAATAATGTTATCGGTCGGAACAATCCGATTTCGATGCCTTCGCTTTTTAAAGCACCCACAGCGGTTTTGCAGACGCGAGCCGTTGTTCCGAAAGCGACCAGAACAACTTCGCGAGGCTCGTCCAAGTTGTAGGCTTCATAGCGGACTTCGTTAGCTCGCATCTTATCATATTTCGCTGCCAGCTTGCGATTGTGTTCTTCGCCGAGCTGTGGCGAAAGGAAAAGCGTCTTGATTAGATGCGGCTTGCGACCTTTGGCACCGGTCGTAGCCCACGAACTTTTATCCGGCGGATTTGGTTTCGGCACGGCGGAAAAATCCACCGGTTCCATCATCTGACCGATCAAACCATCAGCCAATACCATCACAGGATTGCGATACTTGTCCGCGAGTTCAAACGCCAGCATGATGTGTTCCACGGTTTCCTGCACCGTGGATGGCGCTAAAACCAAAAGCTTGTAATCTCCATGACCGCCACCGCGTGTCGCCTGAAAATAATCTCCCTGCGCTGGAAGAATCCCTCCCAGTCCCGGTCCGTTGCGCATGACGTTGACAAAAACGCACGGCAGTTCCGCGGCGGCAATATACGAAATCGCTTCGGACATCAGACTGATGCCGGGGCTGGAAGACGTCGTGAAAACACGTTCCCCCGTCGAAGCAGCTCCGAAAATCATATTGCTGGCGGCGACTTCACTTTCCGCCTGCAGGAAAACTCCTCCGACTTCCGGCATCCGTCGCACCAAATATTCCGCGACTTCCGTCTGCGGCGTAATCGGGTAGGCGAAGAAACGAAGCGCACCGGCGCGCACTGCCGCTTCTCCAATTGCTTCATTTCCTTTTAGAAGTACTTTTGCCATGTGAACGAATTCTCTCAGTACGCAAAAAAGCGATAAGAAACCCCATTGGCGCTGACCTCAATCGCCAAATCAGGACAGATAATCGCACAAAGCTGACATCCAATGCAGCGAGGTTGATCCACTACTTGGGCGTAGAAATAGCCCTTCGTGTTAATCTCCTTCGACATCTTAATGATTTCCTGCGGACAGGCTGGAATACAAAGTTCACAGCCTTTGCAGCGATCTTTTTCAATCTGAACCAGAGGCATAATCGTTTATGAGGTGCTATCCTTTTGTGAGTTTTTCGGTGTGTCAGTCAATCTTGCGAAGCCGTCTCGCGCATGCGAGCTGGTTTGGCCAAGCGTTCGCCACGGAGGCAGCATGAGGCGGTCAATCGGTAAAACAGGATGAGACCATGTTTGAGACGGCTTGGAAGAAATCAGCTTTCGTTCCATTGCAATAAAAGCCACCGGTACACCTTTCGCCGCAGATACCTTTTCGGTGAAATCAATGCCCTCGGCAATTATCGGCTGGGTTGTCTCATCCATCAGATGAGTGTTGCCGACAACCGCGCTTATATTCAAACGGGATGCCTTTTCGACTTCGGCCATGATTTTCAGGCATCCCTCGACTGTATCCGTAAAAGGCCGGTTTCGGTTGGCGACAAAATACATTTCGTAGGTTTGTCTGCGGAAAACATCCGTGAGAGCCGACAAAACAGTGGCTCCAACATCATCTCCACCTACGTCGAGTAGTGTGAATTCATCAGGACGTTCGATTAAGCCCCGAACTTCCGGCAAGAGAATCGGCAAATCCGCATGGTGATAACCTCCTTCGGGCGCAATCACTTTTACTCCAGCGGCTTCCAGAGGTTCCCTTGCTTCGCGACTCCGAAAATAGGGATTGACCAAATCCAAATCCGCCAATTTTACACGTCGGTTTTGCTTCGCGAGCCAAAGAGCATAGTTGACGGCGACTTCCGTCTTGCCGCTGCCATAGTTTCCTGTGAAGAGGATAATTTTTACAGCGGGAGGCTGCAGAATCTGATTCGATGACATCAGTTTAATAATACAAAATTTGTTTGACAAAATCAAGTGATTTGCTACAATAGAAACGGAAGCTTGGAAAGTTTAGCTCGAAGTGCTCGCGTTCGATGTCAACGATTGGCCGCGTGTTTTGAAGTAGTAAATCACCATGGAAATCGTGGAGATCGCTCCGATTCCGGTTAGAATTACCCAGACGATCCAAGGGTCGTGCATGCTCCACAACAACCGCGTGGCATCATCAACGCTCGCTCCCGCGCCGCCGTTCATCATAGACGCCATCGTTTCCATAACTTTTTCCTGCGGGACAGCCGCAGCGTCGCCGGAACTCATTCCAAGATTGCTGACCAGATATTGACGCGCAAAGTTAATTTTGCTCCCCAGATTCTCATAAAGATAACCGGATATCAGATTTCCCAGCGCCCAGCCGACCGCGAACGGAATGTTCGAATACCCCATATAGACTGCCTTTTTATCGGCTGGCGCTGTCAATCCAATATATTCAGAAAATTTCGGGCTGCACCACATCTCACCGATAGCGAAAACAAAAATCGCCCCAGCAACGACAAATCCGACATTCGTAAATCCGCTCATGAAAAAGCCAACCAGCGAAATCACCATTCCGCCAATCAGAGCGATCATAGGATGGAATTTACCGGTCAACCACGCGATGGGCAGCATCAAAAGGATAATCGCAAAGCTGTCGATATTGATAAGCATCTCCGGCTTTACATTTCCGCTTTCGAGTATTAATCCGGAACTAATCCAACCGAAGAACGGAGCAATGTCTCGCGAGAACACCCATTCATCGATAAAGTTCGGCAGCAAATCCCAGAGCTGCATAAACATGAACCAGAAACCGCTGAAGATGCCCAGAAAGATAAGAAAATTTCTGTCTTTCAGAGTCATCATCGTTTCGATAAACGTCTCACGGACTGTCCTCTTCTTATCACTCCCAACCTTCTCAGGTTCTTTATAAAATATCAGCGTCGGAATGAAATTGAATAGCGTGACGCCCGCCGCACAGTAAAATACCAGCTTGAAATTCGTTTCGCCGCGAACCAGTGCCGCTAAGAGCGGCGCGAGGAAGCCGCCGATGTTCACCATCCAGTAGAAGAAACCCCAAGCTATCGAGCTGTTCTCTTCGGTGGAAGCTTTGGCAATGGTTCCCTGCACAGGCGGTTTGAAAATCGCCGTGCCCAAACCAATCAGGCAAGCTGCCGCCAGACTGCTCCAAAATCCCGTTGCAAAAGCGAACGTCAAATAGCCGGCAATGTTAATGGTGTACGCTACGTAAAGGCTTTTCTTATAACCATATTCATCCGTGAATCCACCGGATATCATCGGAACCAGACACTGAATAAGCGCCCATATCGTATAGATGAGACCCTTTTCCGAATAGGACAATCCCAAACCGCCTTCGGCGACGGCATAAACCATGTAAAGCGGCGCGATAGCGCGTACACCGAAGAAAGCCAGTCGCTCGTTCGCCTCCAGCCAATTCGCAAACCAGAAGTTCGGGTTCAAATTGCGAAGCTGTGTGAGCACAGATGCTTTTTTTGCCAAAATTCCTCCTGATGAATATGCACCGACTATTCAGTAGAGAATTCCTTCAGAGAAATTCATCGCTGAAAAACACGGTGGGAGATTTTGTAATTCTTAGATGCAATGGTAAAGATGAAAGGACAGTCAGAGAACGATAAGCGAAGAAGATGACAGGTAGGAAATTAAAATCTATCAGTCGCGACCCGCGAAAAACTCTCTTGCGTTTCGATACCTATCCTTTCGGGAACCTTATCCTAAGAGAGCCTCGTAGGCTTCCGCAGTCAAAAGATTATCCATTTCGGTTTTGAGATTGTTCGTTCTTATCTTCAGCATCCAACCTTCTCCGTAAGGATCCTGATTGGCAAGTTCGGGCGTTTCTATCAGGGTGTCGTTCACGGTTTCCACCGTTCCCGAAACAGCGGCGTAGATATCCGAGACGGCTTTCACGGCCTCAATCGTCCCGAAAGGTTTTCCTTGTTCGACGTTATCCCCCACTGCAGCAAGCTCCAGATAGACAATATCTCCCAGCTCGCTCTGAGCCCAGTCTGTAATGCCGATGGTCACTAAACCGTCTTCCACTTTGACCCATTCATGGTCTTTGGTGTACAAGAGATCCGATGGAATGTTCATCCTTCCCTCAGAAGTTACTTGAAATATTTTGCAGAATTTATTGAAACCGCTTATGCTTCAGCGGCTTTGGTATGATTCTGTTCATCGACGTATTTTTCAATCCAGCCTGTGTCGTAGTTCCCCTTTTGGAAATCCTCACTGCGAATTACATTCAGGTGAAAAGAAATCGTCGTATCCAAACCCTCGATGACAAACTCTTCTAAAGCGCGCTCCATACGTTCGATTGCTTCCGCTCGCGTCCGCCCCCAAGCGATGAGTTTTGCAATCAGGCTGTCATAGTGGGGAGGAATCTCATAGCCTTCATAAACATGCGTGTCCACTCGAATTCCCGGCCCTCCCGGCATATGAAATCCCGTAACTTTGCCGGGGCACGGCAGGAAATTGCGCTCAGGATCTTCCGCATTAATCCGGCATTCTATCGAATGGCCGAAGGGTTTTAATTCTCTCTGTTTCAGCCGCAGAGGTTCACCTGCTGCAATCCGTATCTGCTCTTTGACTAAATCCACACCCGTGACCGCTTCGGAAATCGGGTGTTCGACCTGAATCCGCGTATTCATCTCCATGAAGTAATAATTCCAATCGCTGTCAAGGAGGAATTCCACGGTTCCGGCGGTTCCATATTTAATCGCTTCGGCGGCTTTCACAGCGGCATGACTGATTTCTTCCCGCAACTCGGGAGTCAGAATTGGCGAAGGAGTTTCTTCAATGAGTTTTTGGTGACGTCTTTGGAGAGAGCAATCCCGTTCTCCAAGATGAACCGCTTTTCCTTTGCCGTCTCCAAGAATCTGGATTTCGATATGATGTGGATTCTCGACAAACCTTTCGATATACAGCGCATCATTTTTGAAGCCCGCCTCCGCTTCGGCGCGCGCCATCTCGAAAGCGGTCTCCAGAGAGGCCATGTCGCGCACAACCCTCATGCCGCGCCCTCCCCCACCGGCAACCGCTTTAATTATCAGCGGCAGTTTGATTTCCTGAGCAAAAACTCTGGCATCTTCTACATTGGCAATCGGACCATCTGAACCGGGAATCACAGGACAACCGGCGGCAGACATCATTCGTTTCGCCTCGGCTTTGTCTCCCATTGAGTTAATCACTTCGGGAGTCGGACCGATGAAAGTGAAATTATGCGACGCGCAAATTTCAGCGAAGTCTGCATTTTCAGCAAGAAATCCATAGCCGGGATGAATGGCATCAGCTCCGGTGATTTCCGCCGCGGATATAATGCGCTGCACATTCAGATAGCTCTCGGCGGGACTCGGAAGCCCGATGCAAACGGATTCGTCCGCGAATTTTACATGGAGCGCTTCTTTATCAGCCGTCGAGAAAACAGCGACGGTCTTGACTTTCATCTCGCGGCAGGCTCGGATGATTCGCATCGCTATTTCGCCGCGGTTGGCAATAAGGACTTTTTGGAACATAGTTATCGAGAGGTATCAATGCGGAAAAGAATCTGACCAAACTCAACCGGTTGAGTATTTTCGGTCAGGATTTCCGTAATCGTTCCGGAAATTTCCGCTTCAATTTCATTCATAAGTTTCATCGCTTCCACGATGCAGAGAACTCGACCGGGCTCAACGTGATCCCCGACGCGAACATACGACTCGGCATCGGGAGACGGCGAACGATAAAACGTTCCCACCATAGGAGATTTCACGTCAAGTATTCCTGCCTTCGGAGCCGGTTCCGCTATAGAAGGTTCGGGGATGGGAGCACTTGGGAGCTGCGGAGTTGCCAGCGGCATGGGTGGTGCTCCATAGATGATAGCAGGCTCACTGTGATTGCTCTGCTTGGAAATGCGAACCTTGAATCCCTTTTCCTCGATCTCAATTTCGGTAATCTCGCTGCGCTCGACCATTTTGACGAGGCGCTGTATTTCGCGGATGTCCAAGGGAACCTCCCTTCCTTAACTATCGTGTTCGTGACGTCTGATCAAAAACCAGCGGAACAAATTCAATGCGGCGATTCGGATAGAACTTCCCGGATTTTGCTTCGACTTTCGGCGGTCTCACCGTTCCGTATCCTTTAGCGACCAGACGTTCCGGTTCGACGCCTTGAGAGATGAGATAATCCCGCGCTGAGTTGGCGCGCGATTGCGTAATCAAATAATTGTAAACTTCCGGCCCTTCCCCATCCGTATAGCTCTGAATCTCTACCGTGCCGATTTCAGGATGTTGCTTCATGAGACGGGCAGCTTCGTTCAAAAGATAGAAATACTTCGACGGAATATCCGCTGTCGTATCACTGAAGAAAATCGGTCGAAAAATTGATGCTGACTGTGAAAACGATTCTGCCGATACAGGAAAAGCGTATCTATCAAAAAACGCTTCGATGCTGCTTAAGAATGCATCCACGGTCTCATAGATTTTGTCTTCAATGGGTTTCGGTCGCTCAGGTAATGTTGCCAGTTCATCTGCATCTGTTCGCTTCCGTCGAACAAACTGTTTTCGCTCCATCGTTCCCGTAACAGGCGCAATCTCGTTTCTCGCAACCCTCAATTTCTTGGGAGTTGGACGCTGCTTCACAGTATCGGGCGTCTCTACAATTTTTATTTTCGCTGCAAGTTGAGGTTCTTTCTGCTCAGCTTCCACAACGGCCGGTTGAGGCTCTTCCTGCTCGATTTCCGTGCTGTCAATCAATGACTCGACAATCTTAGGAGAAACGATGCGCGTGCTGTCTTGAGAAACTTGAGCGACATCTGCTTCATACGAAGCGGGAGCAGTGCGCTCGATAACAAGCCCGATGATACAGAAGAAAAGCCCGTAGAGAAGTGTGACGACGGCGCTGCGACGTGTCTGAGATGGAGGCAGGGTTCGACTTCTGTGGATAAACAGATAGAACGACACTCCAAGGAGAAGAATCCCGATGGCGATACTGACAAGTCCGATGATTTCCCGAACGACCACCCCGGCCTCCAAAAATTCACAAGCGACTTACTTCGCTCGAGTCACACGATCAAGATATTCACTGGTTCGAGTATCGACACGAACCGTATCTCCCTGCTCAACAAAAAAAGGAACTTGTATAACAGCGCGGGTTTCCAGTGTTGCCGGTTTCCCTGAGCCGGAAACGGTATCTCCTTTCACCGACGGCGATGTTTCAATCACTTCCAATTCCAGAAAGAAAGGCACTTCCAGACTGAGCGGCGTATCACCATGGAACATCAGTTTGCAGATTTCACCCTCTTTGAGCCATTTTTGCTGCTCTCCGACAATATCTTCGCCGATAGGTATTTGATCGAACGTTTCCTGATCCATAAACGTATAGCCGGTATCATCGTGGAAAAGGTATTGCATTTCGCGCGCGTCGAGGCGGATAATCGTAATGCTCGCACCCGCATTCAATGTTCGATCAATCACGCGCCCGGTGCGCACATTTTTCAATTTCGTACGGACAAAAGCGCCGCCTTTGCCCGGTTTAACATGCTGAAACCATGTAACAACGAACAACTGACCATCCATTTCGAGGGTCAATCCATTGCGAATTTCCGCCGTTGTCGCCATAAAGTGCTACTCCATTGGTGAACTGTAAAATTATTTAAATAACTTGCTTCTATCTATCTTCCGAATGAAGCTGTTCAATAAATTCAGCTTCGCTCAGAATCTGAATTCCCAGCTTCACAGCCTTGTCATATTTGGAACCGGGATTTGCTCCGACGAGAACATACGATGTCTTCTTGGATACGGAAGATGTCACACGACCGCCCTGCGCGATAATCATCTCTTCGGCTTGCTCGCGCGTGAATTGCTGCAATGCGCCGGTCAATACAAACGTCAATCCTTTGAATTTCTCACCGGCAGCAAAGGAACGCTCGCTCTCGGTTTGAACGCCTGCCTCTCGAAGTTTTTTAATAATACTCTGGTTGCGCGGACTCGTGAACCATTCCACAATCGAACGCGCGATTCGAGGCCCGATTTCGGGAACCGCCTGCAGTTCTTCAAATGTCGCCGCGCCTAAATCCGCAAGGGAGCCATAACGCAGCGCCAATAGTCTTGCAGTGCCTTCCCCGACAAAGCGGATACCGAGCCCGAAAATCAAACGCTCCAAAGGACGAGATTTTGCTTTTTCAATGCCCTTCAGAAGATTCTGAGTCGATTTCTCAGCAAAACGCTCCAGCGGTTCTATTTGTTCCCTTGTAAGCGAGAAGGTATCACTGATGTCGTGCAGGAGTCCTTTTTCATAGAGCAATTCAACGGTTTCACTGCCCATGCCGTCAATGTCCATCGCACTGCGACCGGCGAAATGTTCGATTTGCTTTTTGACTTGCTCAGGGCAATCTTCATTCGGGCATCTCGAAATCGCTTCGCCTTCATCCTTAATCAGTTGCGTATTACAGACCGGACACATCGTCGGCATGTGAAACGGCCGCGATTTCGCAGGTCGCAATTCCATCACAACCGCGACGATTTTCGGGATGACATCTCCCCCTCGCTCTAACAAAACCATATCCCCTTCGCGCACGTCGAGCCTTGCGATTTCTTCTTCATTGTGAAGAGTCGCGCGACGAATAGTGACACCGCCGAGTTCAACCGGTTCAAGATTCGCCACAGGGGTTACCGCTCCTGTCCGTCCAATTTGAAGAGAAATCCAGTTCAAACGCGTTTGGGATTGCCGTGGAGAAAATTTAAACGCCATCGCCCATCGAGGCGCTCGAGCTGTCACGCCCAATATTTGTTGATCCTGCACGCAATCCACCTTCACGGTGACGCCATCGACTTCAAAAGGCAGCGTATCGCGCCGGGTTTCCCAATACCGCCAGTAATTCAGAACGTCATCTATCGAATCGCATTTCTTCCACTGAGGACTCGCAGGGAATCCCCATTCCGAAAGCATCTCCAAATTCCTGCTCTGTGTAGAATCATTGTCGCCGCGCGCTTCACGAACGCAGGCATAACAGAACAATTTCAAAGGTCGCTGAGCCACCTGTGCCGGATTCAGCAATTTCAAAGAACCAGCTACGCAGTTGCGGGGATTCGCAAAGGGTTTCTCGTCGGAGGCTTCGCGTTCCTCATTATAAGCAGCGAACGCCTGCTTTTCTATAATTACCTCGCCCCGCACATAAAGTCGTCCCGAAATATTTTCCCTGAGACGCAGAGGAAGCGAGGGAATGGTCCGAAGGTTCGCAGTGATGTCGTCGCCTTGCGTGCCATCGCCGCGGGTAGCACCTGAAACGAAGAGACCATCATTGTACTCAAGCAATACGGCGACACCATCGAATTTTAGCTCACAGACATATTGCGACTCTCGTCCTTCCAACCCTTCACTCACCCGCCTATGAAAATCGCGTATCTCTTCCTCATTGTAGGTGTTCTGGAGCGAAAGCAATGGGAAGGGATGGGTGACGGTGCGAAATCCCTCTAAAGGCTGGCCGGCAACTCGCTGAGTCGGGCTGTCAGGAGAGAAGAATTCGGGATGTGCCGCTTCCAGCTCTTGCAGCCGCCGGAAGAGCTTGTCATAGTCTCTATCTGTGATTTCAGGCCGGGCGAGAACGTAGTACAGATAATCATGGCGGCGAATTTCCGCGCTCAGCCGTTCAATTTCCTTGCGCGGATCCATGCCAGAAATCTTCATATCTTATTATTAATAAAGATATAACCGAAGGAATCCCCGTGGGTATAAAACACCATTAGACTGAAATTTACGAACTTTTCTATAAAATATCAACTCTTTTGCGACTTTTTAGACTTTTCTGACTACTCTCCGTCTTCCGCTCGAATCTGAGCGGGAGTCAAAGGCAGAACTTCTCCTGCTCGCGGAATCATCCATCCTCTTCCCTGAGGGTTTTGCTTGTACATTTCATCCAAAGGAAATGCTTCGCCCTTCTTTAGAGATACAGGATGAAGTCCCATGTTTCTCACTATCTTGTCCGGTAATTCAGAAACGAAGAAAATTTGCCCTGCGTCCGCTTTTTCTTTCAGCGCCAGAGCCGTGTGTCCGTTCAGCGTATAGTGCTCGGCAAGATGCGCCGACATTTCTTCAGTGCTACGGAAATCAAACCACGATAGAAATGTCTCCGAGCCGATTCCCTGTTCGCAGCGCGCGAAATACACAAGGGTGCCTCCCGGCGACAGCAGCCGAAACGCGCGGTGAAGTCCCTTATGAGACTGAATAAGATTGCAATCGAGAGGCACTCCTCCGGCCGACGCCAGAACAAGAGGACGCTGTTCGGGGACGATTTGCAAGTGCGTTCGATGATACTCCTTTGCCAGAGCGCGGTGCGTTGTCAGCAAATCCCCCGCTAACACTCTTGAGATGATTCCTTCTCTCTCTAAGATAAATCCCAAGTGAAAAACGGGAGGACAAAAGCTAACCGCCTCAGCAATATCTTCTGAAACAGGATTTCCGTTAAGGATTCCTTCGCGGCAATCCGGATTGAGATGACCATCCGGCATGCGGATCAAACCATGATTGTGGAGCGTTGTTTCTAAGGCCGCCAGACCCGGAACTATCAGCTTGGGGCCTCCGCCGAATCCCGCGAAGTAGTGATGCAAAACCGGCCCAACGGCGATAATCGTTTGTGCCTCCAAGAGAATCGGATTGACTATGACTCGCGTTCCGCGGCGCGTTGTCCCGATTTCTACGCAATCGTTCGACCGGGCGTTATGCTGGAGGATGTTGCATCTATTGAAGATTTCTTCACCAAGATGCTGCCTCAGTTCAGGCTCAGACATAGCGCTATGCGTACCGTTTGCCACGACAACATGCAGAGAAACTTCTCGCCCCTTAGGAAGATAGTCAAGAAGGATCGGCAGAATTTCAGGCAAGAGGCACTGGCGCGTTCCATCTGGAACAACGAGAAGTATTCGCGATTTCCCTTCGAGATATTCACGTAGTGGCGGCAAGTCAATCGGATTATCAACCGCTTCTTCAATATATTGACGCAGAGAAGAATCTGATGTTTGAGCGGGCGGCAATTCTACGCTATCAAACGTCCAGTCCTTC
>CBDVDL010000032.1:0-11790 GCA_965372735.1 uncultured Alphaproteobacteria bacterium
ATACTTAAAATTGCTGCATTTGTCAAGCGGAGAATGCCTTCTTTCCTCCTCTTTTCTGGTTTCGCCCTTTGACGCCTCTCCGCTGTTTAACTTGATATTATTTATAAAGTTCCCCTTGAATTACTTTCCTCTATCGCTCGCAGGCGCTAAAAAAGCATGGTATTTCCTCTTCCTACTTGCTTTGGAAATTGAAAGCACGTATATTCTTGAGTTATTTCAGTCCTTTTGGGAGCATCAATTCACACTATGGAACACAAATCCAACGTAAAACCCGAAGATCTTCAACTGCGTTCTCTCTACCGGAACGAGATTAAGCGGTTTATCGACTTAGGTTTCCCGACATGCGCTTTTCTGCATGGGAGAGAAGGAATCGACAAAGACTATCAAAAACAACAGTTTAAAAGCTTTGTCCATGAACATGCGTTTGAAGAGGGCAGTGAAATCCACGTTTTAGCGGAGCCATCAGGGCACATCGTCGCGCAACTCTGGCTGCATACCACCCATAACTATTTCAACGGCCAGAAAGAACTCTGGATATGGGATATCACTGTCGATGAAGCTTTTCGAGGGAACGGCCTGAGCAGGAGGCTGCTGGAATTCGCACAGAAACGAACCGCTGAGCTGAACTGCAAAGAGCTCTGGCTCCTCGTAGCGGAAAATAACGTCCACGCCAGACGCATTTACGAGCACTTCGGTATGGCAGATGCGGGACGGGTGATGAAGTTGTCCGTGGGCGATGACGCGAAACAGACTTCCGATACTATAGAAATAGACGTTCGCTTGCCTGAGGAATTGACGCTTCGTCCGATACTGGAACCAGACCTCGCACCGATGCTCGAGTCATGGCAAGACGCGGAACTTGATTATCGTCCTCGAGGCCGCGATACCCTTGAGAATTTGCGTGCGGAACGACAACGAATCCCCGATTTATTTTGGGGAGTTTTTGACAAGCAAAAAATCGTCGGTTCGATTATCGGGACATCGGATGGTCGAAGAGGATGGATTAATCGGTTAGCGGTTCACCCTGATTATCGCAGAAAGAACATCGCTCAAGCGCTGGTTGCTGTCTGCGAAAAAGCGCTGCAGGCTCGCGGCATCAAGATTATCGCGGGACTTGTGCTGGGGAAAAACAAAGCATCCATCAAGATGCTCGAGAGCTGTGGCTACAAGCTCTACCACGGCGTTCTGTATTATACGAAGCGTGAGAGTGAGGATGTGTAGAGGTAAAACGCGAGGAGTGAGGGCACCCACTCGCGGCGAGTAAAAGTGTTTCCGGGCGCATCTGGAGATGCGCCTCGGCGGGACTGGGTCGGCTGCAAGCAGCCAACACCGCAGAATTTTGCTGCTGTTGTATGTCTAACATTCCGGGCAGATCGGGGGATCTGCCTCGGCGATGATTTGTTATCCTTTATTCGTATCGTCGAATTCGAGTTCGAGGGAAGCTTGCGAATTGACTTTGCGATTGCGAATAACTTTCGTGAAGCAGAAAGTAACCAGACACAAAATTACGCTCCATGAAAGCGCCATAAAAATCCATCCGACGGTTGTCATAGTTTCTCTCCTTTCATGTCGGGGAAACGGCCACGGCGATCCGCTTTTACAATCAATAAAATCAAAACGCCGAAAACAACTAACAGCAGAATCCGTGTAAGCAACTTAAAGAAAAACTGATTCGGATCCTCGATACCGCGCATCATAATCACCGAGAACCATTCCTGATACCCCCACACGACCAGCAGCACGCATAGGTATATCGGCGTGATGAATTTAATGATGAATTTATAGATGCCGGGCACCTTCATGTCCGCACCTCGGTGCATCTCCTCGAATCCGCGGCGCACGCCGAGGAAGTAGGCGAATAAAATCACCTCAATCGTCGCGGATATCACCGGCATAACCGTTCCCGCCCAGAAATCCATCTCATCCAGCGTTCCGTAAGCCATCGTCAGAATCACAAACGATGTAATACAAAAACCCGACGCGCCCAAAAACAAGACCGCGCTGTGGCGACTCAAATTCAATTCATCTTCGAGGAAGGCTATCGCTGGCTGGAGCAGTGAAACCGATGACGTGATTCCGGCGACAAAGAGAAGGAAGAACCATAAGAATCCCATGATGGTTCCGCCGCCCATATTGGCGAAAATCATCGGCATCGTCACGAAACCCAGACCGAATGATCCGCTCTGCGCAATTATTTGAGCTTGCGCGGCGCCATAAAAAATCGCCGCTGCCACTAAACCGACCGAGCCTCCTAAAATCACTTCGACGAATTGATTGGTGCTGGCAGATGTCAGACTGGACAGCACGACGTCATCGCGCTGCCGCAAATAGCTGGCATAGGCTAAAATCGCCCCCATTCCCACCGAAAGCGTAAAGAAAATCTGCCCCGCCGCTTCTATCCAAACCCGCGCTCGCAGAAGCTGCGACCAGTCCGGATTCCACATGAAGCCCAATCCTGAAATGACGTTCCATTCCGGATGATTCACGGGGTCTGGAGTTCCCAGCGTCAACACGCGAATCGCCAAAATAATTCCGCACCCCAGCAAAATCGGCATGGCGACTTTGTTCAGTTTTTCGATACCCATCGATACACCGCGGAAAATCACGGCGTAGTTCAACACGAAGACAACGATAAAAATCGTGAACGCCGTCCAAGGGCCTGAGAAATATTGATTCTTTTCGACTCCCAAAAATCCATTCAGAAACGCCGGCATATCTCCGGCGGCTGCGGCAGTTTGAAGTTGCCCCGTCAGTGAGAAAAGACTGAAGGCCAGCGCCCAGCCCTCGATATAGACGTAGTAGAATGAAATCACGAGCGGGACGAAAATCGAAATCGCTCCGACGTATTTCGCCCATGATTTCCCACCGGTGATACGGTGATAAATTCCCGGCGCGCTTCCGTGAGAATGTTTGCCGCCGTAGCGTCCCAGCGTCCATTCAATCCACGCCAGCGGAATCCCCACCAAGAGAAACGCGATGAAGTAGGGAACCATGAAAGCGCCACCGCCATTGGACGCTGCCTTCACGGGGAAACGCAGAAAATTCCCCAGTCCAACTGCACTGCCGGAGACCGCTAAGATTACCCCCAGCCGACTTCCCCAGTTTCCTCGCACGCGCCCGGTATTCTCTTTGGGCATCGCTTTCATCTCCTATGTCTCGAATTAATCATGTAAACGGTAAAGACGAAATGGATAAGGATAAATTCTACAATAATAAAATGAGAATTTCAAGTGACAGTGCGGAAGTTGGAAGAGTCTTGAATTCCGGCCGGGTTACGCGCGACAACTTCATCGTTTGGCATACGGGAACAAACGGACAAGGCAGGCCTTGTCCCTACGGCTCGGCAATGCTTGTTGCGGCGGATGAACAATGTGTAGGGTCAGACCCATGTGTCTGACCGTCATCACATATTCGGATATAGAAACGGGCGCACCGTAGGAGCGCCCCTACGAAAAACTGCATAAAAAACGAGTGCCACCCAATTAGGCGGCACTCGATTACATACATTTCACAGAAGGGGATTACTTCAGAAGAACCATCTTGTTGGTGCTCGAAAATCCCGGCGCTGTCATCTGCACAAAGTAGATGCCGCTTGCCAGACCCGAGCCATCGAATTGCACCTGATGATGACCGACTTGCGCACGCTCGTTAAAGAGAGTCGCTGTCAATCGTCCCATGACATCATAGACTTTCAACGTCACTTGTCCCGGAGTTCGTACCTCATATCGAATAGTCGTGGTTGGATTGTACGGGTTCGGATAGTTGCCCAACAGCGCATATTGCTCAGGCAGACTCTGAGCCGCTGGAGGTTCCGCTACTGTCACAGGCTGCCCAAACCATTCCAGGATTTTCTGCGTGATAATTTTGTGATGAATCGTCCCGCTGACACCGCAAGCGGCTTCCAAAGCAAAGGCGAAATAGACCACCTGATACGTCGTCGAATCTCCATACTTGACAGCGGCAACCCCACCGTCCTCGTTGTACGTGAAAACCGTCGAAGCGCCCACGAGAGGAACAATGCGAGACTGCGGATTCGTTCCGCCATTATTGGAACAGCTCCCCAGAAGCAGCAGACTCGTGCCGTTGGAGATTTCATCACCTTCCACGCCGGTCAATTGCCGTCCCAGAGAATCAAGTTCTCCGCTTGCGCAATGGAGATAATCAGCATAGAAATCATCATCTCTCAAATCGTGGTCAATCAGCCGACCGATTAAAGCCAACTTCCCGCCCGCGTCTAAATATGTCGCCAAGACGGTCTGGTCGTCTTCCGTCAGTGTTTCCGTTTCTTCATTTCCACATGTCCAGAAAACTTGCCGGAAAGACGATAGTAAGTCAATTGTCACGGGGCCGTCAACCTGTGTGTCCCATGTATCGAAAGCGAGTTCGAGATAGTCAAAGTCCTCGGCAAATTGGCCATCGGAGTTATTTCCCGCATCGTCATCCACCAGCAGAATGGGCGGGAAGTTAATCTCGATCTGGAATTCCTGCACCAGTTCGACGCCATTGGCACTTAATTCCAAAGTGAAAGTCGTCCAATAGGATTCCTCGACCGAATGATCCACAGCAATCAGCACAGGGGAAGTTGCATTCGTACCGCTCATACCACCCATTAAATCGTCGAAATAGACCGAATCATCCGTCAAGGTTAAATTGGGGTCGTCTGAAAATACTCGCCCTCGAATATTCGTCGCCATCGCCCAACCATTGTCATTTGAAATCGTAATGAGTAAGTCGCCGCTTTCCCCACTTTCGAGCCGTCCATCACCATCATTGTCTCCAACAATTTCCGCTCCGACGAATGCCAGATGGGGGAAGCGAGTCGCCAGCATCATTCCGGCATCGATACGACCGGCGCCGAGTTTTGCAGGGTCAATTCCGGGATTTTGCGCGCTGATATCCGCACTGTAGTACATAATCATCGAGTCCATGTCCACATTGGTGAACTCCGGTATCATGTTCCAGATAAGAGCCGCGACTCCACCCGCGTTGGGGCAGGCCATCGAGGTTCCTCCCCAACCCGAGCCACCGTAACCATCAATGATGGTTGACCAAATCGGGTGATCACCCGGCGCGCAGAGATCCAACCAAGTGCCGCGATTCGACCAATAGGAAAGCGCGTCATTCTCTGCGGTTGACGCAACGGATATGACATAGGGATGACAAGCGGGATAGTGCACCTGTTCGGTCGGTTCATTGCCGGCAGCTCCAAACAGAAGGACGCCTTCATTCCAAGCGGCTTCTATCGCATTCCTTTCGGCAGAACCGCCCGTGTTCCCGCCATAAGACATGGTAATGATTTTCGCTCCCATAGCTGTAGCATAGGCAATCGCCGGAAGAGTGGCGCTCTGGGGCATGTATCCCATTCCATTGCTGGAAAGATAACCAGCGCGACAGGCCATACCGCTGAAGTTCCAGCCGCAGCCTGCGAGTCCTGTATTATTGTTCCCAGCAGCCGCCATCAATCCAAGACAGTGTGTGCCATGCGGCTCCAGACCAAAGGGATCGTTGTCCGGATCATCACAATCCTCGCCCGTGGCACAGCCGCCCATATTATCGATGAAATCCCAGCCGATGAGATCATCCACGTAGCCATTGCCGTCGTTGTCGATCCGATCCCAATCGTCCGGGTCGCCGGGGATGTCATCCCATTCCCAAGGGACTCCATCTCCATCCAAATCTTCACCGGGATTCACCCAGAGAGTCGGAGTAAGATCAGGATGATTCCAGTCGGTTCCTGTGTCAACCGCGCAAACTATAATCGTCGAATCACCTGTGCCATAATCCCATGCCGCCGGACAATTCATGATAACTTTGTCCCACTGGTTTCCCCACATGGGATCGTTGGGAGTGCGATTTATGATACGCAGAAGATCAGGTTCCGCATATTGAACATAAGGATTCGCCTCGAAATCGGCGATCATGGGAATGACTTCAAGGGTTGTCGGGAAATGCAAAATATACAGACGACCGAAATCCGGCGGGAATTCCAGCCGAGCAAGAATCGCATCCGGCACAAGCCTCTTCGCCTGATGAACCTGATAGGTGGAAAGAAGCTCATCAACCGATGGGATACCCATCGAGACAATGCCATCATCCAAAGTTGTCGGAGTCGTCGTTCCAATCGACGCCTTGAAGTTAACAATCAGGTGCCCCGGCAACCATTCGTCGCCTTCATAGGGTGTTGCAAAGACCAGGCAAGGCACCAGCAGTGCAAGTAGCGGCCAAACCGCCTCGCTCCATCGGAATCGCATGTTAATTTCTCCTACGGTGTTGTGAATTCAAAGATGCACTTTAGTCAATCTCTAAATTTACACTATACTTTCCTAAAAGTCAACTCTCTGAGCCTGCTTTCCTCAAATTTTCATGCATCGTCATCACTACTTATCATAACATTTCATGTAAAATGAATAAATATTATGCAACTAAGAACCTTGAATCAGCCCGATTCGAGGTTTGTCATACAGGTTCACTCGCCTCGGCATACGTCCCGCGTGCCCGATTTTTCGTAGGGGCTGGTCTGTGACCTGTCCGTATTCATTCCGGCCGGGTTAGCAGTTCAGTTCAGTGCATAATTAAAGATTTAAAGCCTGATTCAGCGATAAGGTCGATTGTAACTGAGTCCATAAACCCGGCTCGGCGAGACCTAACAAGCTCGGCGAGTTTTCTGCCGTTGTGGGTGTTTCATCCGTCCGCCAACAGACAAAATTTGTAAAAATCCTACAGAAAAAAACTTGCCTCGAATCGCCCTATTGGGGATTAGTTCGCGGCAAGTTTTTTATATTCACAAATGTGGGACGGGCTATTTTTGAGCCACTTTCGCTTCGACCACATGCGGTGTGACGAAAATCATGATCTCTGTTTTGTCCAGAGTCTCGAAGTTATAGGTAAACAATCTGCCAAGCAATGGGATCGCATGCAGGAGTGGAATTCGGCGCTCGGTCTCCTCTTTTTTCGAGCGCACAACCCCACCAATAACGACCGTCTCGCCATCATCCACAAGAAGTTTCGTCTTAATCTCGGATGTCAGAATAATAATTCCTCCGGAAACGGTTGCTTCTCCGGAAAGGTCACTGACCTCGGGGTGAAGATCCATCAGGACCTGGTTATTTGGATTAATGTGAGGAGTGACTGTTAGCTTGACAGCAACGTCGTAGAACTCCGTGATAATATTCCCCGCCATATCAATTCGATTGATGGGGATTTTCTTTCCCGAAAGGATGGTAGCGGTTTCGTTATCGGAAATGAGCACGGATGGCTGCGACAGGATTTCGGCCTTGCCCTCTTCCTCAAGAGTTTTTATCATCGCCAGCAGGTCGACACCCTTGTGTAAACGCCCCAAGGTGAACGTTCCTGTCGGATCGCCCGGGGCAAGCTCCACGTTAGCGCCCGCATGGACAGGTTGCAGCGGATTATTCAAATTCCCCATGGTCCAATCTATTCCGATTTCCTTTTCGACTCGAGTATCCACTTCAACGATTTTGGCTTCGATGAGCACCTGATCCATTTGCCGATCCAGTTCCTTAACAATTCTCCGAACCGCTTCGATGCTGCTGGAGATATCTGTAACGATCAGCGTGTTCGCTCGGACATCCGATTGCACTTTTCCACGATCCGTCAGCAGTTTGTCAATCACGGCTTGCAGTTTTTCGGCACGGGCGTATTTGATTTGAAATATCCCTGTCTCGAGTTCTTCATTTTTCACCGCGTTCTGAATATCCTCAAGAGTGGTGACGCGAATGATTCCCTGTTCCTCGATGGCGACAAAATCGTTCATCTTGAGGATATTATCCAGCGCCTCTCGCCAGGAAACATCGTGCAGCAACACCGTGACCGGCCCTCTGACCTTGGAACCCGCCACAATATTCATCCCGGAGAACTCCGAGATGCTGCGGAGAATCGTCCGGATATCGGCTTCCTCGACATTAAGCGAAATCTTTCCAGCGGAACTTCTATACGGAGCCGTTTGCCCGAAGAGAGCTTCCGCCACGATTAACGCTGCCATCACGGCCATGATTATAACGAACCGTTTCATGATATTTTCCCTCTATGCGCTCGTTTTGTGTTATTCCTAATTGGAGCGGATGGTCAATGTAATCCGCTCGATCTCGCCGAACTCGACAAGCTGAAAAATAGCTTTTGTTTGAGTGACCGTGATGACCTTCCCTCGATAAACGGCGTCTCCCTGTCTGAGGAAGAAGCTCTTGCCATCCTTGTCTTTTACCATTACCAGATACTCTCCCCCGCTCCAGACAACCCCTGTTAAAACCGCTCCCTCCATCTGCAGCAAATCCGTCTTTGTCTCCTCGCCTCTCTTCGAATCCATAATCAGCGGTCGGAAAGCATCTCTCCGCCCCCGTGACGAATAGACAAAAGGCTTTTCTCTTCGAATCGTCGGTTGAGGTTTTGATTTCTTCTGGTGAAGTTCTGCTTCCGATTTCAGCAGGGCTTCCGTTGAAGCCACAGGCCCGACAAAGCTCCCCGCTGAATCAACCGTCGAGGTATTCTCCGGAAGATTGGCTTTCTGCTTGGAGGTCGTTTCAGCTAAGCTACTCGAAGCACAGACGAAGACAACAAGAAGCAGGAGAACAGGGCTCCACACGTATGTTCTGCCGATGTTTATTCTGTTTTTCATTCCGGAACTCCTCTTAACTTCTTCTTCGCGGTTTTCTCTTGGACGTCTCTTCTTCGGGTTTGGAAACCGTCGCCAGCACCCCCAGTTCCTTGAAAATATAAATGGTAGCCAGAAATTCCGTTTCCACCGTATTATGCGAACGTCCTTTGCGCGGAGCCCAGGCTGTCATCGTCGGATTCGAAATGTTCACGATACGAGGCAACGCCGCGATTTTCGACATGAATTCGCCCAGACGATGGTAGGTCGAAAGAGTTTTCACGCGAATCGGATTCTCCCAGTAATAGGGATGTTCCACCGGCTCCAAAGGTCGGAAGAGAAGAAACGTCACCTGACTGCTCTGCCCCGCCAGCGTAATCTGCTTGAGCAGGTCATCCATCTCTTTTTCTGTCGGCAATAGTTCGAGAGCCGCGTCCCAATTGACCAGCAGCTGCTCATAATTGTCTCGAAAGGAATTGAAATTCCTTGCGACTCTTTTCCCTCGTTCCAAGCGCTCGCGATCCGTCTTCAGTTTCTGCTCCATCTGAAGGATTCTTGCCTTCTTTGGCTGATAGATATAATTCCAGTAGCCATAAGCAAGTCCGATGGCGAGACCGCCAATAATCATCCATTTTTGTACCGCAGGATCACGCAGTTTCACGTCTACCCTCCTCCTCCTGAACCAATCGGGAGAAATTGCGTTAAATAGACTTCCGGACAGAGGAAGTTTCCTCCGGCCTGAACGGTCGCACCGCCGCCCCAGGAAAAGAATTGACCATTGTAATGGTAGCTTATCCTGACATCGCCGAAGTATTGGTAAGTGATTTCTCCGGTGACCGTATTCCGCGTACTCCCGAGATTGAGAAATCCCTCGAAGTAACCGTTTCCATCCGTGTAGAACCAGCGATCCGGACCCAGATAAGCTGTTTCACTCTCCGAATCCGATTCCAGGATGATACTGACTCCCTGCACTCCCTGAGACTCGGTTTCGTCGGTGAACACATACCCGCTGACTTTCGCAGCATCCGGATAGTCATCGACTCCTTCGGTGCAGCCTGAAAAAGTCAACAGCACTCCGATGATTCCCAATTTGAAGACAAGCACGGCAAGCCGTTTCATCGTCTCCTCCCAAAAAAAATTCTATGATTTCCGAACATCTTTTAACATTAAACCGCCCCCCATTCCTGAATATCTCAGGGACTTGCGGGACGCCCTTCCCGAATGGCGCGTATTCCTCGAGCGAGGGCGTCTTCCTTTTCCTGTGGAGCCGACTCCTCCCTCTGAGCTTCGTTGACAGTGGCAATGAGTGTGAAATTCGTAACGCTTGTGTTCGCGATTTCGCTCTTCTCGGTCACCGTCAGATCCACATTCGTTAAGTAGGGTGATGCGACCAGCTTACCCATCAATTCCGCCACTTTCAAGTTGGAAGAAGTCACTCCCTGAATCGTAAACGTGATTCCCGCTCCTTCTCCCTCTTCTCGAACGTACGTCAACCATGTCAGACTGGGGAGGGCTCGATTGATTTCATCCAAGATATGAAGCCGCAAGAAGCGATCGTGATCGAGTTTCTCAATCAAGCTAATCCGTTCGACAATATCCTTCCGTTTCGAGGTCAGCTCCTCAACGACCGCAATCTTCGCCGCATAAATCGCGACTTCGCTTTTGATTTCCATCACTTCGTGCCGCAGGACTCCGAGTTTGTTCTCTTGAACAATCGTGGTAATCACCATTGCCAGCAGCATGAGCGCAAACCCTAAAATCGGAAGAATTGCAGACGCTCCCGCGAGTCGGCCTCTCCTGCCGCCTTTCCGTTCCACATCCGGCATCAGATTGAATCCCGGATACAAATCGCCCAGACCGCGCAAGGCCAATCCGACAGCCGTTGTCAAATCCGGCGCAACGGCTTTTCGTTCATCATCCCGACCATCTGTGCTGGGAAGGACGAAACTCAGAGGATTCGCTACCTCTGTTGTGACATCGAATTTCTCCGACAGTATCGATACAATGCCCGGGAGATGCGCTCCACCTCCGCACAATAGGATATGAGATACCGGTTTTTCCGCCACCGAGCCAAAACTCGTCGGGAAAGCTCGAACAATAGCTCCCGCGAACCGCTCCCCGATTTTCCGCGTCACCTCTTCCAGAGCGCTTTCATCCGCAGGGGTAAGCTTCTCGCGAGTAAGCATCGCCGTTGCCCGATCAAAAGAAACTCCCCGCTGCCGAATCAATTCCTCGATATAGGTTCGTCCGGCAATGTTAATATCGCGCGAGCCTTCGAATTGTCCTTCGTGAAACAGCGTTATCGTCGATGTCTGAAAACCGATTTGAAGCACGGCAATCGTCGATGTCTCATCAATATCGCCGCTTTCCGTGAGCGCCGCCTGCAGCGCAAAAGGTTCTACTTCAAGGAGCCCTAACTGGGATCCGGAATCCCGCAACACATCGATGGTCGAATGAACAAGGTCATTCTTCGCCACAGCCATGAGGACTTCCATGCCTTCCATATCTAATTCCTGTGGAAGGGGAATATAGTCCAGACAGACTTCACGGATGTCGAAGGGGAAGTTCTGTTCCGCTTCATAGGAAATCGCACCAGCCAGTTCGGTATCCGACATCGAATCGGTCAGGATCTTCTTAATCGCAACGCCCTTGCCGTACACACTCGAACAGACTTCTTTCCCGCGGATTTTCACTTTCTTCCCAAGGTCGGCAAGTATCTCGCTGAGCCTGAGGCTGTCCGTGATTTGATGATCAACGATGCATCCATGCGGCAGCGACTCGATATGAAACTGCTCGAGTTCAATCCCCTTTTTCGATTTCTTCAGTGCAACCACTTTGATGCGACGACTTCCGATGTCCACACCAATAGCGCGCTTAGCACGTCCGTTCATTTCCTGTGCCCTCAAACTTCATTTGTGATGAAGGAAGCCCTTCCTCCAACTGTTATTCCGCTATACTCGGCGTCATTTTATTCGACTCACCATCCGCCTCATCGGTTTGAACAAGCCTCGAACCCGAAGTCTGAATTCCGCGAATCGCCATATCCAAATCATGGGGATTCGAGGCGGTTTCCATCGCGGTTTCCATAGAAACCACTCCCTTCCTATAGAGGTTCAGGATAGATTGGTCAAAGCTCTGCATGCCATGAACGCCTCGATCATCTTCGACAAGCCCTGTAATCA
>CBDVDL010000033.1:0-11684 GCA_965372735.1 uncultured Alphaproteobacteria bacterium
CATCGTATTTCGTTCCCAGAGTCACCATACCCAATGCCTGCGTTTGGCCACGAGTGAAAAGCGCGCTGCCATGTACTCGCGGCAGCAATGCGACGGCGGAATCAATCTGACGGATATCCGTCAAACTCCGTCCATCCAATCGCGTGCCGTCTCGCAAAACATTGGTCCGCATTTTCTCACGAACTTGCTCGTTGATCCAGTTCGAAATATATTTATCTTCTTCGGGATACTCTTCCGCATGCGTCAGAATCGTGTTGTCTTTCAATTCATGCAGGCGGGTTCGCCGTTCCTGTTTTTCGGTAATGCGAACCGCTTCCTCCAGCGGCGTATCGAGTTCCTGTGCCAACTTCTGATCCAATTCCTCTTTGCGAGGTTCGGGCGTAAATTCAAACTTGGGTTTGCCGACTTCAGCAACCAGCTCCTTTTGCAAAGAAATAAGTTGGCGAATGACATCGTGTGCCTTGCCAATCGCTTCAATCATGGTGTCGTCGGAAACTTCGCGCGCTTCCCCTTCTACCATGATAATCGAAGCTTCGGAACCCGCGATGACAAGATCAAGACGACTTTCTTTAAGCTCTTCATAGGTCGGGTTAATAATGTATTCGCCATTCACCAAACCTATCCGTATCGAAGCAATAGGCCCCTGGAAGGGAATCTCCGAGACACTCAGAGCGGTTGATGCTGCAATCGCTCCGAGAACATCCGGATCGGTTTCACCATCCGTAGAGAGCACCGAAACCATAACTTGAATTTCGCAGTGAAATCCATCGGGAAACAGGGGGCGAATGGGACGGTCGATCAGCCGGGCTGACAAAATCTCTTTTTCAGAAGGACGGCCCTCCCTCCTGAAAAAACCTCCGGGAATCCGTCCGGCGGCGGAAAGTTTTTCTCGATAATCCACCGACATCGGGAGAAAATCGAGGTCCTTCTGTTCATCGAGATTCGCCACAACTGTGGCAAGAATGACGGTATCTCCGTAAGTCAGCCAACACGTTCCGTCGGCTTGTTTGGCGACACGTCCTACTTCAAGGGTGAGCGGGAATCGTCCCAGCTCCATTGTTTTTCTACTAATCATTTTCCTTCTTTCGTGGGCAGGGTTTAGCGTCGAATACCAAGTTCTGTCGTCAGTGACCGATATCGATCAAGATTGACTCTCGCAAGATAGGTGAGTAATCTTTTACGACGACCGACGAGCATCAACAAACCCCGCCTGCAATGGTTGTCCTTTTTGTGAATCTTCAAATGCTCCGTCAAATCTCGAATGCGTTCGGACAGCATCGCGATTTGAACTTCGGGCGAACCAGTATCGCCCGGTCTGCGAGCATATTTTACGATTGTTGCTTGTTTTTTTTCGGGATCCCACCTCATGTGATTCCTCTCATTGTCCTTTATAATTTTTTCGTTCTTGTTATTCGGTCTGCAATAGTAAGTTATCAAACTCTGTTAAGAATGGCTTGGTCGTCAAGAATCGTTAGGGACTGTTTGACATCCTTGCCGATTTGCTCGCTCAAGTCCGTTTCATTTGCGAACTTCCGTGATTCACGAAGCCATTGAACGAACTCGATTTCCAGCGTCTGGTCATAAAGATTGCCGTCGAAACCGATTAAGTGAGCTTCAATAGACTGCTTCTCGTTTGAGAATGTCGGGTTCTTGCCTATCGATAGGGCTGCAGGATAATGCTGTCCTGCCACATGTGCAACGCCGCAATAGACACCGTCGGCAGGAATCAGTTTTGCCTCGTCGGAAAGCTGGAGATTCGCTGTTGGGAATTTAAGCCATTTTCCCCGCGCGGAACCCGGAATGACGCTGCCTCGAAGCGTATAGCGATAGCCGAGCAATTCTGCGGCCTTTGCGACATCGCCCTGCTTCAGTTTGTTGCGCACCTCCGAACTGGAAACGATTATATCTCCGACTTCAACCGGATTGAGTACCTCTACCTGAAAATCCAGTTCACGCGACAACGCTATCAGACTTTCCCGGTCTCCTCCGCGATTCTTTCCGAAAGCATGATTGTAGCCTATGACGATTCGCTTCAGACCGATTCTTCCCTTAAGAACAATCTTTGCAAAATCCTGATGCGAAAGTTCCGAAATGGTTTTATCGAATCTCAAAACGCACAGGAGATCAATCGGCCACTCACGGAGGATTTCGATTTTTTCTTCGGTCGGAGTCAGAAGCTTTATCGCTTGTCTCGAATCCGGAACAACGAGACGCGGATGCGGTTCAAACGTCACCACGACGCTGCGTAAACGCTGCGCTTTGGCACTGTCAAGAAGCTTTTTGAAAATCTTCTGATGGCCAAGATGTATGCCGTCGAATGATCCTACCGTCAGCGAAGAATCACGGGAATCAATAAAACTTGACCAAGGACCGAAGAATATTTCCATCGAAAATCACTCTCAAGCAGCAAGCTCGGCTCGCATTTGCGCGACTCGCTCTACTGTCAACGCATCTTCCGTTCGATACGGGCCCACCGCCGTACGAATAAGACTGGCCAAGGCCCCTCCCCAGCCAAGTCGCTGGCCTAAATCGCGAGCCAAAGACCGAATATAAGTTCCTTTGCTGCAGCGAACTCGAATCTCAATCTGAGGTTGTTCAACTCGAAGAAGCTCTATATGGGAAATCCGAACTTGGCGCGCTGGAAGCTCAGGCGTTTCTCCGCGGCGCACTTTGCGATAGCTACGCTCACCTTGCAGCTTAATGGCCGAGACAATCGGCGGGACTTGAAGAATGTCTCCCTCGAATTCCGATAAAGCACGCTCAATCGCTTGAGGAGACCACTCTTGAATTTGTGATTCTTTCAGAATCTCGCCGGTGGTATCATCTGTCAACGTTTCAACACCGAAGCGAATCGTTGCCAGATATTCCTTCTCAAGATTTTCGAAATCTCCCGCCCACTTCGTCGCCGCGCCGCAAAGAACAATCAGAACACCGGTTGCAGCCGGATCGAGTGTTCCGGCATGACCGACTTTTTTATAGTGCAATAAAGAACGGATTTTTCGAACCACATCGAAAGACGTCCAGTCGGGAGGTTTGAAAACAGAAAGGAGCAAGGCAGAATGCGGCATCAATTCAAACCGATGCTGGATTGAGCTCAGCCGCTCCTACCGCCTGCAGCACCACCGGCAGAAGCTGGTCACGAGCGCTCTGCATGGTACCACGCATACGAAGCCCCGCAGCTTTGTAATGTCCGCCGCCTCCGAAACGTTCCGCGATTTTGCTGACATTCACACGGTGTTTCGACCGAAAAGAAATCCGAACACGATTATCAGCCAACTCGTTAAATAGCATCACCACTTCAACGCCCTGAATCGAAAGGGCGACATCCGCCAGTCGGTCGGATTCCTGTACTTGATTTTCCGGTGTCAGAAAAATCGTGATAACCTGTCCATCGGCAAACATGTCCAGCGATGTCAACGCCCTGTATATCGCGTGCAAGTCCGACAGTGGAACTTCGTAATAAATTCGTTCGGTGATTTCCGCGGGGTCAGCTCCCAAATCCGCGAGTCTCGACATGATTTGCAGCGCTCGAGGTGTCGTATTCGAAAATCGGAAACGCCCCGTATCCGTCAGAATTCCCGTATAGAGACACGTCGCTTCTTCGGGTGTCGGCGTGATACCGAAATCGGTAAAAATTTCAAAGATAATCTGGCAGGTTGCGCTGGCGTCGAGATGAATCAGATGGATATCTCCAAACTCATCATTGGACACATGGTGATCGATGTTCGCGATCTTTGCGCCCTGCGCGAGGTTCTCCTCAATGCTCCCGATACGAACCCTTGCACCGACATCCAAAATTACAGCCGCATCATATTTCTGCCGGTGCGGTCGCTCAGCTGTGGATTGAATTCTTTCGATACCCGGAAGGAAATTCAACTGCTCAGGGATGATATCCATAATCACCGGAACTGCTTCTCGATTCAGCCTCTTGCAGAGAGAATCAAACGCGAGCAGCGAGCAGATGGCATCCCCATCCGGATGGACGTGGGTTGTCATCAGCAACGGACTGCGCTGTTGCAAAAAATCAAAAAGCGTTCGGAACTGCATCGTCAGGTCGTTCCTCCATCATCGCTCTCATGAATCTCTCTGAGGAGTTCCTCTATACGGGAGGCACGTGCGATAGTCGGGTCAGGGATAAAACGGATTTCAGGGTGATATTTCAAGACAATGCGCTGGGCAAGTTCATGCCGCAGTTGTTTTTTATGCCGAGAGAGCACTCTTGCTACAAGTTTCCAATCTTCTTCGCGGTCAGTTAGAAGGCTGTAATGGATTTTTGCGTGACGCAAATCCTTTGAAACTTCGACCCCGGTTACGGTAATGAAATCCCGAGCGGGCAAATCCCGCAGTTCTGCAAGCAGAACGGAAATCTCGCGCTCCAAAAGTCTTGCCACCCGTTTGAGCCGTCGATTCTCCATTCTCTTCCTTCGTACTCCTTACCGAAACGTTACCTCATGAGCTATAAGTTCCATGCGTGGATCCGCTCGCAGAACATCCAATATATGAGCGAACGTGCTCTCAATTTTCCGCCCGTCGTTGCAGACATAAGCGGCGGCCAACTGCGTTCGCTGCCATGTATCCTGAAAATCAATTTCAGCCAGAGAAATGTTGAATCGTTTTTTCAGGCGTTCTTTCAAGGAACTCAGTAGTCGGCGCTTTTCTTTAAGCGATTGACTGTCCGGGAAATATAATTCAATCGTCAGCAGGCCGACAAGGCAACTCATGAATCCGTCGTGAGTTTCCGTTTGACTTCGACAAGGACGATGGCTTCAAAACTGTCGCCAATCTCAATATCATCAAAACCATCGAGACTGATGCCGCATTCCGAGCCGGCTCGCACTTCGCGCGCGTCATCCTTAAAGCGTTTGAGTGACGCTACCGTTCCCTTCCAAAGTTCCTTGCCCTCCCGCAGAAGGCGAATGGTATGACTGCGTTTAATATGTCCGGAGACAACAAAGCACCCAGCGATATTTCCAACTTTCGGTATCTTGAAAACCTCACGAACTTCAATCATGCCTACGACTTCTTCCTTCGTATCGGGATCGAGAAGTCCTTCAAGTGTGTTGCGGATATCATCAATCATTTCATAGATAACCTTGTACACCCGGATATCGACTCGTTCACGATTTGCCGTCTCGCGTGCTTTGATGTTAGGATGAACATGAAATCCGAGCACAATCGAACCGGTTGTCGAAGCCAGAAGGATATCTGATTCCGTAATCATTCCCACACCGCGGTGCAGGATATTTACGGCGACTTCGCCGGTGGAAAGCTGCTGCAATGAATCGCAAATCGCTTCTACGGAGCCATCGGCATCGCCTTTGATGATGAGCGAGAGCTCTTTGGCTGCGCCGCGTCGGATCTCATCGGACACATGATCCAAACTCATCATTTCGATTTGACGGAATGTTTGCTCACGACGGAGGAGCTGACGACGCATTGCAATCTCTTTCGTTTCGCGTTCACTATCGAAAACGACGAAGAGGTCACCCGCTTGCGGCGCGCCGGAAAAACCGACGACCTGAATCGGTTGCGAAATCTCGGCGGTTTGAAGCCGTTTGCCGCTCTCATCGACCATCGCGCGTACTTTCCCATAGTACTGACCGCAAACGAAATTATCCCCGATTCGAAGCGTCCCATTTTGAATCAATATTGTCGCTACCACTCCACGACCCTGCTCCAGCCGTGATTCAACCACAGCGCCGCGCGCCCGTCTTTTGGGATTCGCACGCAGCTCCAGCACTTCCGCTGCAACCAAGATTTCATCCAACAACTTATCGATGCCGTCTCCGGTCTTCGAAGATATTTCGGCTACCTGATGTTTCCCTCCCCAATCCTCAACCAGAATATTCTGTTCGGCTAATTGCTGGCGAATGGGTTCTGCATTTGCACTCGGTTTATCCATTTTCGTAATGGCAACCACAATCGGAACATCACCTGCTCTCGCGTGGTCAATCGCCTCGATGGTTTGAGGGCGCACTCGGTCATCTCCGGCAATGATGAGAACAACGATATCCGTTACTTGAGCGCCGCGAGCTCGCATCGCCGTAAAAGCTTCGTGGCCGGGAGTATCGAGAAACGTAATCTGCCTACCTTTATAGTCCAGCTCATAGGCCCCGATGTGCTGAGTAATCCCTCCCGCTTCTGCCGCCACAACCGATGAACGACGCAGGTAATCCAACAAAGAGGTTTTTCCATGATCGACGTGTCCCATGATCGTTACCACCGGCGCTCTCTCGACCAGTTGTCCGGCATCGGCTTCTTCAGAAATCTCTTCCTCCTGAGGTTCCATCTCACTGATGAATTCCGCCTGAAAATCGAATTCATCCGCCATCAGCTCAATCGTATCGCGATCTAATCTCTGATTGATGGAAACCAGTTTTCCCATCGAAAGAAATTTCTTGATGACTTCAGAAACGGGAACTCCCATTAAATTCGCCAGTTCCTGAGTCGTTACGAATTCCGTCAAACGGAGAATCGAATCGTCCTCAATCGCACCCGTATCAGCCGTATGCTCCTGGCGGCGTCGGTGATGCCGTTTTTCTTGCATAGCCGCCATCGTTGCCTTAATGGTTGCAGCGACTTCCGCCGCATCCACTTTTTTCTTCCTCTTTGAGCGTTTCCGGCGACGCGCAGGACCTTCCGTCGTTTGTAATGTCTTAGTTCTATACTTTTCTTTTTTCTGAGCCGCCAGCAGTTTGCGCTGCTTTTCTAAGCGCGCAAGATCCGCCTTGGTAGGTTTGGGAATTTTCCGCTTCTTCGCTTCAGGTTTTTGTGCTGGCGCTGCGGCAGCGATTTTCCCTCGGACTGCCGGAGCTTTGGGCGGTTCTGCGGTTATTTTCCGGGGTTTCCGTTCCTGAATGGGCTTAGGCAGAGCGGCTGGTTTATCGGCGACCTTTTCTTTGGGGGGTTCAACTTCCGTAGGCGGAGGCGCTTCGGGTTCTTCAACCTTTTCCGGTTCCGGCGCAGGGGCTGGAGCAGCAAGCTTCGCTTTGCGCGCTTTCCTTTTCTCTTCCCGTTCCTGTTTTAAGGCTTCCGCCTCGCGAATAAGTTCCTCAGCGGCTTCTATTGTGGGAGCCGTGCTCGCATCCAAAATCTTGCGCAGTTGTTCTGTGCGGGCTTTCTCGGCTTCGCGGCGTTTCGAATCTTCGGTTTCGCGGATTTCAGCTTCCTGCTGCTGCTGCCAGCGAAGTTGGTCAAACTTTTTGAGAGCCTCATCATACATCTCATCGGTAATCGGAGACATGTGTTTCGGCGTTTTAGGAAAAAAGAAGCCCAGACCTTCCAGGTATTCGATAATAGCCGGACTGGCAACATTCAGCTCTTTAGCAATCTGAAAGACTTTTCTCTTCTTTACCGGTGTCACTTTTTACGCCTCTTTATCATCATCAGAAGGCTCTTCACCCGATTCTTCGTTCAATGAGTTCTCGTCCATCTCCTCGAAATAGGATTCAAGAAGAGTTATCGTTTCGTCCGCGCGCACTTCTCCAATTCCGGGAATTTCCATGAGCTTTTCGCGACCGGCGTCCAACACTGCATCGGCGGTCGCGAGCCCGGTTCCCTTCAGCAGTTCAATTATCACAGGAGACAATCCATCGACTTCATCGATAGACAACTCCGCCGCCGCCGAATACTCCGCCTCTTTAATAGGCTCAATCTGGAATCTCGTCAGTTGCGAAGCCAGTCGAATATTCTGCCCCTTCTTCCCAATCGCGAATTGAATCATATCGTCGGGGACAATTGCCGTCGCTCGCCGGTTTTCTTCATCAAGCAAAACCATCAGCGGTGTGACAGGAGCCATAGAACGTTTGATAAACGTTTCCGCATCCGGGTGCCAGTGAATCACATCTATCTTTTCATTGTTCAATTCCCGTACAACCGCCTGAATCCGCACGCCCTTCATCCCGACGCACGCTCCGACGGGATCAATGCGCTTGTCATTGGAAAGAACGGCTATCTTCGTCCGGTCTCCCGGTTCACGGGCGATATCTTTTATCTCGATGATGTTATCATAGATTTCGGGAACCTCCAACTCAAAGAGGCGATGGACAAAGGACGTATCCGCGCGCGATACGATAATCTCAGGTTCTTTCGTCGTCCGGTTGACCTCTTTGATGATGACTCGGATGGTTTCTCCGCGGCGGTATCTTTCGTTATAAACCTGTTCGGCTTTGGGAAGCGTCACTTCCGTTCGATCTACATTGATGCGAATTTCGCGACGGTTAATCTGGCGAATATCACCAGAAACGATTTCACCGATACGAGCGGAAAACTCCTGATACAGATTCTCTTTCTCGATTTCCTTGATTTTCTGCGCCAGATTTTGCCGAGCGGAGGTCACCAGCCGACGTCCGAAGGCGTTATAGTCAACCTGTTCGGCGAAAATTTCTCCCAGTTCCAAATCCTCATCGATTTCTTGGGCGCGCGACAAGGGAATTTGCGTCACTTCATCTTCAAATTCCTCATCGGGGACGACGGTCTTTTCACAGAAAATCTCGATGTCTCCTTTGTCGAGATTGAAGATGACATCGAAGTTATCGGATGTGCCGTACTTTTTTTTGATCATCGCCAGGAACACATTTTGAATAATGTCCTGGAAAACCTCGCGCTCGATTTTCTTCTCGCGGATAATCTGCGCAATGGCTTCAACAATCGGGGCATTCATTTCTTCTTGTTCTCCCTCGGAAACGATCTAATCTCGGGCAGAACGCAGGCGCTGAGAACATCTTCATAGGCGACATATTCCCGACCCTTGGCTGTCTCGAGTTCTATTCCTTCCTCTTGGGTATCCACCAACCGGCCGCTGAGCTCACGAGGCTCCTTTTCATCAGGAAGCGTAATTTTCAGTAAACGGCCTGTGTTTTTTCGAAATTGCCACTGCTGGCTCAAGGGATAACCAATGCCAGGGGATGTAACCTCCAAACGCCAATCTCCCGCCAGCAGCGAGTGGTCGTTCAAATGCCGCTGGAGTTTACGATTAAGGAAAGCGCAATCGTCGATGGAAATCTCCTGGTCGCGTCGGTCTACCACGATATGAAAAAGTGAGCGCCCAGCACGACCCTTATCGGTGAGTTCCAAAACTTCGACACCTTCCTCTTCCAGCAGAGGCAGCAGCTCTTTTTCCAAAAAGCTATCGATGATAATACCTAAAGAGAAAAACTGAAAAATTAATGAAAAAAAGTGGGTAAAAACCCACTTCTTTCGTAAAATACAAAATTTCTCGGATAAAAGCAAGTGGAATTTCACATGATTTACTGGATTTTAGAGACCAGTTGTGCGACGGTGCCCTTCAAAGTTGAGTTTGGATATTGCTTTAAGAGAAGCTGATAGGTTTGAAGAGCTTTATCATTTTGATTTACAGCAAGATAGCATTGAGCTGCTTGATACATGGCATGAGGAGAAAAATAGTGTTTTCGGTGCTTTCGAGGAATGGAAAGGTAGGTCTCCGCGGCTTCTTCAAATCTGCCCTGTGATTCCTGACAGGCAGCGAGTCCAGCGATGGCTGCTATGTCTATGTATTTGTCAACATGATACTTAGCAATATATTCCTTGAATCCGGCTTCCGCTTCTTCAATATTATCCCGTAGAAAAGCGCCCTTTGCCAGATAGAATTGTGCTTCACCAGCTATTCGACCGCCGTACCTTGTTTTTAAGACTTGAAATTGGGATTCCGCCTCATCAAAGTGCTTTGTTTCAAACATCATCTTGGCTATTGATAAACTTAGAGATGCTTCTTTAAAAGCCTTCTGCTGATTCCCGCGGATCATGAAGAATGCCACAATTACGACGAGTATTCCGGCCATAACCACCATGACAAGCTTGCGATTCTGCTCATAGAATTGCTCGACTTTTTGAGCCATCGCGATGAGTTTGTCCTCTCTCATCTCCTTGCGGGACAGTCGTTTTTTTGCTTTACCAGTCTGGGTTGCCATTAAACTCCTGAAAGTTGAAGTGAACTGAAAATTTCGTGCCCCCGAGACGATTCGAACGTCCGACACGCGGTTTAGGAAACCGCTGCTCTATCCATCTGAGCTACGGGGGCAGATCGTTCGATTTAGTGCCTTGTCATAGGATTCGGCTGCTCCCGGGTCCCGGTTTTCCCACAGCGCTGCTGCAGCGATATGACGAAAAATTGCCAAGTTTAAATATCGCTAATTTTTTGGACTTTGTCAAGATCACTCTGCCAAAATACGACGTACCTGGAAAAAGCACTTCTCTTCCTCTTCGATGTCAACAATCATTTCCATCGTATCCGTGACTCCAATAAACTCGAACGGCCCTGTCGGTTCTGTCGCTTTGTAAACGGTATAAACAGAATCTTCCGACAATGATTGCCACTTCAGTCGAATACTGTCAGCATTGATGACGGCGATCGTCAATTGAATAACATCGATCTGAGAAACAGCCATGGGCGTTGTGAGAGGAGCGGAACGGCCAAAGATGTCTTTCCCGGCAATTGTGAACAGATAAGACTCAATCAGTGATTCGTCGAGGTCTTCAATGGTCGTTTCCAGCATTTCGAAATCCCACAATTCCGAATTTTGCGCCCGCGAAACGGAAGGCGACGACATCGATACTTCTCCTGTGTCGTAGTAAACCCAGTAACTTTCGAAATTCCGATCTTTTGCTTGAGGACTCCATCTGAGTGCGACACTTTCAGTACCAACTTGAACTGCCAATACAATCGTTGATGAATCGGGCGCTATAGTGTCGGGATGCATTTCGTTATAGGCTATCGCGCTGTCGATCGCGTTGATTAGCGGCTCGTAGAAGGCAAGAGTTTTTTCAAAGGTGGGCATCGTTGCGGGCATCGGGCCCGGAAGAAACTCTCTCCAATCCATACGTTCATGCAGTGAATCCGGAAATTCATCAAGTTCGATATGAATAAATGTTTCGGGGTCAACATAAATATCATGATTCGCGTGGGAAACTAAAGCTTGCTTATTCCCTCCCCAGCCGGAGAGATCCTGCGTGCTCATCAATGTAATCGGCGGCTCAGTTCCATAGTAGGCGTAAGGCGGATTCGAATACAATCCCAGATAAGCATCAATGCGGACACTTAACCCTGGGAAAATCGGCAAATCACTGACGGGATACTCGCCTAAAAAATGAACCAAATCCTGATTTTCCCCGCGGTCGCGTACAGGCAGATTTGGCTTGTCATCATAACGGAATACGGACATTTGAATATCGCGGAGCTCCGAATGCGCGTCCGTGTCATACGAATGCATTTGAAACGTCAAACAGGGAAATTCAGGACTCGCGTGCAACGCTGCGAAAGCAACCTGGTGACAGACATGAAAAACCGTTCGTTCATTTCGAGTTGGATCGCTAAAAGATTTGGAATTGTCATATTGACCATGCCCTGAGTCCCAAGCGACCTCGCGTCCCGCTCCCGAAATCATCATCAGCCGCGCTCCAAGCTGCGTAAAGAGGCGCAGACCTACCGGGTCCGAAAGAAAATCGTCGTTCGGATGAGGCATCTGCACGATAATTCTGTCGCGAGGAGCGTTCACCCGAAAAACGTAAAGACCCCACCCGTTCTGAAAGCTGCCGGTGACATCATCCGTCACGATTGTGTCCACGTTGTCGTCAAAAAAAGAACTGTCCAGTCGTTCGCGAAGCATATAGTATTCAGATAGACCGTCTAACAGATGGACAAGTTCGTAGCGAAAAAGAGTTTCGTG
>CBDVDL010000034.1:0-11515 GCA_965372735.1 uncultured Alphaproteobacteria bacterium
ACATATTTGCCGATAACGTCAACTTCGATATTGACTCTCGAGCCTACCCGTAAATTCTTCAGCGTGGTTGCTTCCCATGTGTGCGGAATCAGAGCAACGGTTGTGCGCAGTCCATCGATTCTCGCGACAGTCAAACTCACTCCGTTAACTGCGATAGAACCTGTTGTGACCACGTATTTCGCAATGGTCTCCGGCAGGAGAATTTCCAATTCACGCTTTGATGTTCCTAAAACCACGCGGCGCACAGAGGCGATTGTGTCCACATGTCCCTGCACCAAATGTCCGCCCAACCGATCCTCGGCTCGCAAAGGTCTTTCCAGATTTACAAGATTTCCAAGATGACAATCATTCAGAGTTGTCTTGCGCGCTGTTTCCTCCATGACATCGCATTCAAAACGATGCGAGTCGCACGTCACAGCCGTGGTGCAAACGCCGTCAATGGCGATGCTGTCTCCGACAGCCAATCCGGACGTGACAAGCTCGGCAGCAACGCCAATACGCAGAACTTGCTCGCGCCTTTCGACCAAATCAATTTTACCGATTTCCTCGATTAATCCTGTGAACATTTCTCAAGCTCCAACCAGAGATCATCTCCAACAAATCGAGTGCGTCGCCAAGAAAATTCCGGCATAGCACGCAGGGAATGCAAACCAAGAGCTCCCACAGTAGCGATGCCGTCGGCTCCAAGGAATTTCGGCGTCATCAAAATGATAACCTTATCGACTTTTTTTGAAAGCAGAAGCGAACGATGAACCGATGCGCCGCCTTCGACAAGCAATGACTGAATATTTAATCGAGCTAATTTGCTAAGCGCCGCGTGCATGTCCACGACCCCATCCCTCGAAGCTCGAACCGTCAAAACTCGAGCTCCAGTTTGTTCGATGGCGTTTCGCTTCTTCGGAGACGCTTGGTTTGTCGTCAGCAAAATCGTTTTTTCAGGTTCCACCTGATGGAGAATACGTGCTTTCACCGGAGTGCGCAAGCGCGAATCGAGAACAACCCGCAGAGGATTTCGCCCGCGCACAAGACGAACCGTCAGCTCCGGATCATCCTGAATCACCGTCCGGACGCCAATCAGAACAGCGTCGAGGTGTGAGCGTAAGCGATGAACTTCTCGACGCGATTTTTCACCGCTAATCCATCGGGATTCTCCCGATGAAAGCGCCAAGCGGCCGTCCAGAGTCTGCGCCATCTTCATCACAACCCACGGACGTTTTTGAATCACTAAAGTTATATACGGCGCGTTTATCCGTTGTGCTTCACTCTCAAGCACACCTGTTCTGACTTCTATCCCGAAATCCTTGAGCTCTTTTATTCCTTTGCCCGCGACGAGCGGATTCGGATCTTCACATCCGATAACCACACGTTGAATCTCGGCGGCTTTAATCGCTTCCGTACAAGGCGGAGTTTTCCCATGATAGCAGCACGGTTCCAAATTCACATAAAGGGTCGCGCCCACCGCTCGCCGTCCGGGCAGTTTCGCAAGCGCGACAACCTCGCTGTGTGGTCCTCCAAAGAAACCGTGATAACCCGTTGCGATGACACGATTGTTTTTAACAATCACAGCGCCGACGAGAGGATTTGGGCTCGTTCGCCCGCGTCCACGAAGAGCCTGCCGAAACGTTAGCCGCATGAAATAGTCGTCACGTTCTTTGCGCATAGGCTTCTTTCACGATGCGGTCCACTAATTCCGGAGGTTCCATTCCGGCTACCTTCGCTGCTTTGGGAACTAAAGAATGCTGGGTCATACCCGGAAGCGTATTGAGTTCCAGACAGTATGCCTCATTTGCGGAAGTAACTAAGAAATCCACTCGCGCGAAACCACTACAGCCCAGCGACTGATACGCGTTGACCGCATCCCTTTGCATGCGGTCGCGCACAGCATCCTCAATAGGCACCGGACAAATATAATCCGACCGACCAAACGTGTATTTATTGTGATAGTCGTAGAAGCCTTCGTGCGGTCGAATCTCAATCAAAGGCAAAGGATTTCCATTCAGAATGACACATGTAATTTCCCGGCCATCAATGTATTGCTCAATCAGCAAGTCATCGGAGAGACTCACGACTGCTTGAGCCGCCTGCGCAATCTCGTCGGGTTCTCGAACAATGGTTAATCCCACCGTTGAGCCTCCGTGAAGAGGTTTGCAAACCGCCGGAAATCCTATCTCTGAAAATGCTTTTTCAAGTGTTTCTATCTGTGCAGCGTTTTTAAATGGAACAACGATTCCCTTCGGAGTCAGAATGTGCAGCGGCTGCCAGAGCTCTTTCGCTTTCTGTTTGTGCATGGCGAGAGCACAGGCTAAAGGTGTTGAGCCTGTATAGGGAAGACCAATCCATTCGAGCAGACTCTGAAGAGTTCCGTTCTCTCCCCAATCGCCATGAAGAATCGGAAACGCCAAGTCCGGCTTCAGCTTCTCCAGCGCTTCAAGAAATTTTATAACTTGCGACGGATTAAATCTGCGAGAAGCTGCCTGAGGAGGAGCAATGCCGATTTCCGGCGGAGCCATCGGCTGGTCTGCCGAAAACGTTTTTTCGGGCTGCGTCGGATTCAGTTTGACGACATCGTATCCCGCGGACGCCAACCATCCGCCGATAGCATCTCCCGATGCCAGCGATACGATGCGTTCCGCACCATCACCACCGCAGAGAACCACAATATTCATGTTGATTTGAATTTATGCAAATGAGTTTAGAACATCAAGACCATCGCTGTGCGATCATCTTCAGCGGGGTTCCCTTCTGAATAGAGCTCCACCTCGTCATACATCATATTCAGGAGTTCCTCTGCGCATCCGTCATGAGTCTGAATGATTTTCGTCAGAGCTTCCACACCGAATTCGCGTTCATCAGCCGGGTCCTTCGTCTCCACGAATCCATCTGTGTAAATGACAAGCTGACCTCGAACAAGTTTCTCGACGATTCCCTGTTCATACGTCGCATCCGGGAAGACTCCAAGGATAACCCCGCCTTCTGTCAAACTCTCCAGCCGGCTTTCTTGATACAGGATAGGAAAATCATGTCCACCGTTCACATATTCAAGACAACGTCGCCGAGCATCGAGTCGCGCAAGGAATAAACTGATGAACATCCCCGATGTCGCGCCCTGGCAAATAGCATGATTCAGCTTTGTCATCAATTCGGGCAACGGTTGAGGTACCAGCGCCAGCGTGCGCAACGACGCATGCAATTTCGCCATGACGAGCGCCGAGGCGATTCCTTTTCCGGAAACATCTCCCAGCGCGAGCAGGCAGCTTCCGTCGGGCAAGGAAATCACATCGTAGTAGTCTCCTCCGACAATCCGCGCCGGAACGCTGCGCGCGGCCATCTCGATCATCGGCAAACGCGGCAACGAACGCGGCAGGAGTTTTTCCTGAATCGTTCGAGCGATGGCCAGCTCACCTTCCATCCGCTCCTTCTCCGCTAAATCGCGAAGCATTCGCCGGATATCCGCTGTCATCAGATTAAAGGATTCCGCTACCTGCCGAAACTCAGCTCCGCCCACCAAAGGCATCGTATATTCCAGATGACCGGCTCGCAATTCCCGCACGCCTTTTTCAAGCGAGCGGGCCGAGCGATTGATTCCCCCGGCGACGCGCCATCCCACCCAACTGATAGCAATCATCACGGCTAAAAAGACGATGCACAAAAAGTAGAAACCCGCGCGCATCCCAAGATTAATCTCTTCATCGGGATTGAAAATCGTCTCCCAGAGCCGAAGCGGTGTCAGCCATAAAATGTAGGTGTATTGCAGCGGTGCTCCCGTTTGCCAATCCACCCCATTGAGCTCATTGATTCCTGCGACTAATTCTCCATTGAATATACCGAACCTGCGCCTCGTTTCCCGCGTGGAAAGCCGGTCGAATTCCGCTGTTGAATCGGCACCAGCCATCGGAATCACAACACGAGTCCCTTCAGAACTCCCAAAATTCATCGAAAAGCTGTGCCGGGTTGATTCCGAACCTCGCGGATAAATCGTAATATCAGTCCCGGCAACGTCTTTCAAATGCAGCAGGAATTCACGCGTGATGGGAATCCAACTGCGAAGGATAAAACCTTTCGTGGGCAGCAGCGCATAGAGGCAGAAATCTCTTTCATGGATGCCCATCGTCGTCCCGCCCTCTCGCAATTCCTTCGGGACACGAACCGTGTCTCCAACTCCGACAATCGTATAAACCCAAACGCTGTCTGACTCGAGTCCGACTTCGCGCAAGACATCAAAAAGAGCTTTCGGATAGAGTTCCATCTGAGGAAGCGACATACGTTGGATACCCTCACCAGCTGGGCGTAGATTATCCCAGAACGACGGTCTTGTGGAGACGGACGTGACCCAATGATGAAAACGAACTTGCTGTTCGTGAAACAGATTTTTCGTCAGCGTCGAACGATAGCTGGAAATCATCAGGTAGAGACCAAAAAGCATCAGCACCGTGAAGAGAATCAGAGGAATTACAGCCGTCAGACAATAACTCCCTAAGAGCTTGGCGCGAACTCGCCCACTCCCGAATAAAAGAACCGCCATCTAGTGGTAGAGTCCGAATACCGCGAAGAAAATACTGAAGAGACGCATGCCGAGAAGTAAAAATTCAAAAAAACCACTAGCAATGCGTCCCGCCCAGAAGCCAGTTTCGGGAGGAGGCGTAATGAATACCGCCGCACGGACTCCTTCGCCAAAAAAAGACGTGAAGCCCACGACAATCGCAATCAGAACCAGCAACGCCAGAAGGCTTAAGGGAAGCTCGCGAACTTGTCTCCATCGAATTCCAAAGAACAGAAAGAGTAACCAAAAAAGAATCGAACTTTCCTGAGCTCCCTCAAAGATAAACGGCAAGATGCAAAAGACACATACGCTATAGAATACAATTCGCCGCCATCCACGATGAGTCCTGAGCAACACCGGGAAAACCGCCAGCAGAAACGCAAGCAGAGCTGCGGAAATCGCGAAGAGAATTCCATGCCGCGCGATTTCTGAGATGACGCTTTTCTTTATAAAGAACGATCCATACAGGTGAAGCAGAAAAACCAGCACAACCAGCGCGCTCGCCGAAATCTCAAGCTGGAAACGAAACCCTCGATCACGGGTATTGCGAATGATTTCGAGTCCCGCCAATAGCCCAAGGAGTACTGCGGCTAAACATGTCATCCCGTGTCGATCCGATTCCGGAAGAAGCAGACCAAAAACTACCAGGATAACAAAACCTAAAATGAGCGGTCCTGTTTTTTCCAAACGGCGCATCGTTTACCGCATCTTCTATCTATGGCGTTCGAGCTCAGAGAGGACGCGTTCCCGCCCCCAAATGGCAACGAGTTTCGTTAGTTCGGGCCCATGAAGCTGTCCGGTTAAACCGGCTCGAACTGTTTGCCAGAGTTGTTTGCCTTTCAGCCCAGCAACTTTGCCGGATTGTTTGCACGCACTCTTAAACGCATCGCCAATCGTGTTAAAATCCGTCCAGTTTTCAGAGGGAATTTCTTCGAGAATTTCGCGCAGAGATTTTAGAAAGACTTGCCCTTCATCATGGGAGAGCAGTTCTTTCGACTCCGCGTCAGGTTCAGGGTTCGGCGAAAAGACATCGATAATTTGCTGAGCTGCTTCTTTGTAGGTTGCCGCAGAGCCGCGCAGCGTTGACAGCGCATACTTCAGTTTCGCATCATCGTGCCCTTTTAAGAAATCATTCGGAAATTGCTCATAAACACGTTCAAAGTATTCGTCATCCGGCTTTTTCTTCAAGTACTCGAAATTAAACCAGCGCAGTTTTGTCATATCAAAAACAGATCCCGACTTGCGCACGCGTTCCATGTCAAATTCTTCGACCAATTCCTCAAGAGAAAAGAACTCGCGGTCTCCGGTCGGATGCCAACCCAAAAGCGCCACGAAATTCAACAGAGCTTCCGGTAATATTCCTTCAGCGCGATACGATTCTACCGACACATCAGCACTTCGCTTCGAAAGTTTTGTTCGGTCAGCATTCAAGAGTAAAGGCAGATGCGCAAACTTAGGAATTTCCCAACCGAAGTACTGGTAAAGAAGAATATGTTTCGGCGTTGATGTCAGCCATTCCTCCCCGCGAATGACATGCGTTATGCGCATCTGATGATCATCGACAACGTTCGCCAGATGATAGGTCGGAAACCCGTCGGACTTGAGCAGCACCTGATCATCAATCATGTCCGCTTGAAAAGATATATCACCGCGTACCAAATCGGAAAAACTGACATTCCCTTCCAAGGGGACCGTCAAGCGAACGACGTAAGGGTCTCCCTTCTCTATACGGCGGCGCGCGGTTTCCGCATCGAGATTTCTACAGCGTCGATCATACATCGGTGTCTCACCGCGCGCGACCTGTGCAGCACGCATTTCTTCTAATTCTCCCGGTGTGCAGAAACAATGATACGCCTGCTTGGCCGCGACGAGCCGTTCGATGTGACGCCGGTAGATGTCCAGCCGTTCTGATTGCACATAGGGACCGAAATTACCTCCGGTATGAGGGCCTTCGTCGAAAGAAATTCCCAGCCAATCAAAAACGGCGAGCAAGTTCTCTATCGCACCCTCAACGAAACGGCTCTGATCTGTGTCCTCGATGCGCAGAATGAATTTTCCCTCATGCTTGCGCGCGAATAAATAGTTAAACAGAGCTGTCCGCAAGCTGCCAACATGAATAAATCCGGTGGGACTGGGGGCAAATCTCAGGCGTACACTCACGCAATTCTCCTATGTAATCTTCCGGCGTTGATTTATTCCGCCGGAGAAGTTGTAAGCAACGTCACGGCGAAAGCGGCGATTCCTTCGCCGCGACCGGTAAAACCCATTCGCTCGGTGGTGGTTGCTTTGATTGAAATCTGCTGGTTTGAAATCTCTAAGGCGGTCGCAAGTATGTCTTTCATTTGAGGGATATACGGGGCGAGCTTCGGTTCCTGACACACGACCGTCACATCAAGATTGCCGATGTCGAGACGGTTTTCTTTCAGCAGTTCGTTGACTTTTTCGAGAAAGTATATGGAACGAATATTTTTATATTGCGGAGCCCCCGGCGGGAAATGAACGCCTTTGTCTCTCAGGTTCGCCGCTCCTAAAAGGGCATCCATAATCGCGTGCGTGATGACATCTCCATCACTGTGAGCTTCGAGTCCCCAAGGAGATGGAATCTCGACTCCTCCCAAAACCAGAGCGCGACCCTGCGTTTTCCGATGGGCATCAAAACCAAAACCGATTCTCATAGCGAACCTACCTGCCAAAAAGAAAAAGGCTGAGTATCAATTCAGCCATGCCCTCATTCTTCGTTCAACTCCGGATTGCTGAGGTAAAATTCTGCAAGGGGGAGATCATGTGGGTGAGTAATTTTAATATTGCGCCGGTTTCCCTTCACGACAGCCACTCGGCAAAGCTGAAACTGTTCAATCAGAGCCGCGTCATCGGTTGCCTGAATCCCTTTAGCTTCCGCAAGCTTGTGAGCTTCTTCGAACAACGCCCGCCGAAAAGCCTGCGGTGTCTGAACCGTATAAAGCATCTCGCGTCGGAGCGTCGCTTCGACAAATCCTTCGCGCACTCTTTTAATCGTCTCGACCGCAGGAAGAGCGGCGATGGCCGCACCATCTTCATCCGCGGCGTGTAGAACTTTTTCGATAAGTGCGCGCGAAACACAAGGCCGGGCGGCATCGTGGACAATGACAAAATCAATTTCCTGAGGGAGAGCATTCAGCGCCAACCGCGCCGATTGCTGCCGCGTTCCCCCCCCGGCAATCACTCGCACTTTCGCCGATTTTCCCACGGTAGTCTGTACGTCTTTGATAGACGATTCGGGGGCCGTAATAACGATATCAATAATCGCGGGAATGTCAAGAAAGGGAGCAAGCGCAAGCTGCAGCACATTCGAGCCGGATAGAGGCTGCAGAATCTTGAGCGTCGCCGAACAGAAGCGCTTCCCTCCTCCGGCGGCTAAAAGCAGAAGTCCTGCTCTCACAAAATCAGCATGCTGTCGCCATAGCTGTAGAACCGGTATTTCTCTTTGATAGCATGGCGATAAGCTTTTGAGATTAGTTCCATATCCGCGAATGCGGAGACCAACATTAGAAGTGTCGATTCCGGCAGATGGAAATTGGTCAGGAGTTGATCCACAACCTTAAATTGATAGGGAGGATAAATAAACTTGTCCGTCCAACCGGAAGCCGATTTAACGCCGCCATTGAAATTGGCAACCGTTTCTAAAATTCGCGTGGTTGACGTGCCGACAGCCACAATTTTCTTGCCCTGTTCAATCGTTTTGTTGATGGTCGTTATGGCTTCGGGGCGAATTTCAAAATATTCCGAATCCATGCGATGGCGAGCTAAATCCTCGACTTGAACCTGTCGGAAAGTACCCAATCCCACATGCAAAACTACCGGGACAATATGTACGCCTTTGCGAGCGATTCGATCCAGAAGTCCCTTCGTGAAATGAAGTCCGGCTGTGGGAGCCGCCACTGCTCCAGTGACCTGAGCGTAAATCGTCTGATAGCGTTCTTTATCATCCAAATTCGGCTCGCGTTTGATATAAGGCGGCAACGGAGGTTTCCCGTGTTTTTCAACCAACTGGTTGAAATCACCTTCATAATGGAAACGAACGACTCGCCCTCCCGAGGTGGTGTTGTCAATCACTTCGCAATACATGCTGTTTCCGATATGGATCGTATTGCCCGTACGAACTTTTCGCGCCGGTTTCACCAGCACTTCCCAGAGATCATCCGTCAATCTGCGAAGAAGAAAGACTTCGATATCCGCTTCCGTCTTTTCTTTATAACCCGCCAGACGCGCCGGAAAAACTCGCGTTACATTGATGACCAGACAGTCGCCGGAAGAAAGATGTTTTATAATATCTGTGAATGTCCCGTCGTGTAACGTTCCGTCTGCGCGATTCACAATCAACACACGAGAGTTATCCCGCTTTGCAGTCGGTTGTTGCGCAATGTATTTATCTGACAGGGTAAATTTGAAATCCGATAAACGCGGAGCCGTTTGAACTCCTCGGGGTTGAGAGGTGGTTGTGTTTGACGGCATAACTTTCAGGAGCCTCCTTTATAACAATTTCTCCTGCGCATCCTCCGTCACTGGATACCCGAAATGTTCCAGTGCCAGGCGCGTCGCCTTCCGACCTCGAGGAGTGCGTTCCAAAAATCCCTCGCGAATCAAAAAAGGCTCATAAACTTCTTCGAGAGTCCCCTCATCTTCTCCCACGGTAACGGCCAGTGTTCCGAGTCCGACCGGTCCGCCGCGATACTTTTCAATCAGAGCGCGCATCAATCGCTTATCCATCTCATCAAAACCCTTCACATCGATTTCGAGCAGCTCGAGGGCTTCGCGTGTCAACGGAAGCGTAATGCGACCGTCGCCGCGTACCTGAGCCACATCCCGCACGCGCTGCAAAAGGCGATTCGCCACACGAGGGGTTCCCCTCGAACGGCGAGCAATTTCATATAACGCTTCCTTTTGTGCGGACACGTCTAAAATCCGAACGGATCTCTCCAAAATTTGCAGCAGTTCATCCGCCGCATAATAATCCAATCGGAAAGACATACCGAAGCGTGCCAGAAGCGGCGATGTTAGAAGTCCCGCTCGTGTTGTCGCACCGACGAGCGTGAATCGGGGCAACGTCAATTGCAAGGTGCGAGCGGCTGGTCCTCGGTCGATAAGAATATCCAGTTTAAAATCTTCCATGCCCGGATACAGATATTCTTCAATTGCCGTACTCAACCGGTGAATCTCATCAATGAACAGAATATCCCCGTCTTGCAGATTGGTCAACAAACCGGCAAGGTCGGCTGGCCTTTCCAATACCGGCCCGGTCGTGACACGGATTTGCGTGCCCATGCCGATGGAAACCAGATGCGCCAGTGTCGTTTTTCCTAAGCCCGGAGGCCCATAGAAAAGACAGTGATCCAACGCGTCCCCGCGTTCTCGCGCCGCCTGAAGAAATATCTGCAACTGCTCTTTGACCTTCGACTGCCCGACGAAGTCATCAAAGACAACCGGACGCAGCGACCGGTCAAGATCTTGATCTTCAACAAGCGGGTCTCCTTGGGCGATTCGCGGCATCAGCTCACTCTTAATGCACGTTTCAAAATATCTTCCGTCCCCTGCGCGCCGCCTTTCACAGCGACTCGAACAACCCTTTCCGCCTGCGGTCGCCCGAATCCAAGGGCGAGCAAAGCTTGAATCGCTTCAAGCGCGCTTTCATCCTTAGCGGGAAGAACGCTACCGGTGATTTCCGGAAATTCCTTCTCCAGCTTGTCCTTGAGTTCCAGTATCAATCGTTGCGCCAGTTTCGCCCCGACTCGCGGAATCGCCTGCAAACGGTCAACATCTTCTTCAATCACCGCCCGGCAAAAATCGTCTGTTCGCGCTCCGGAAAGAATCGCCAGCGCCAACCGCGGCCCCACACCGGAAACCGACAGTAACTTTTGAAACAAACGCCGTTCTTCAAAAGTCGCGAAACCAAACAACTCAATCTGGTCTTCGCGGACGAGAAGATGTGTCCAGAGTTTGACCTGTTTACCGGGAGCAGGCAATTTCTCCACCGTGGAAAGAGACGCCAGGCACATCATGGAAAAATTTCCTACATCCACGATAACCTGCGCCGGACCTCGCTGCCTCAGGATGCCCGTGATGGAATCAATCATGTTCGAGTCCGGGCTTTGGCAAGCAACGTTTCCGAACGCATACTATGACAAATCGCCAGAGCCAGAGCATCGGAAATATCTTCTTCTCCATCATCAAAAGTAAGGCCAAGCAGTTTTCCCACGATAAACTGTACCTGCGATTTCGCAGCAGAGCCGCGTCCGGTCAACGCCATTTTCACTTCACGCGGCGCGTATTCGAAAACCTCAGTTCCTTCAAGCTGGCCTGAAAGCAACGCCGCCGCCCGAGCCTGTCCTAATTTCAAAGCCGATTGCGCATGCTGACCGACGAAACCCGACTCGACAGCTATACACTGAACGCTCTCTTGAGAAATCACCGTGCGCAGTTTATTCAAAATCTGCGTGAGACGTGTTGCCCCCGGTGTGGAAGGCTTCGTTCGGACGGTTCCCGAAGTTTGATAACGGCGAGTCTGCCCTGTTGTTTCTATCACCCCGTAGCCAGTCGTCCCAAGCCCTGGGTCAATGCCCATGATAATCATGGTTCGTTATTTTATATTCTCCATGACAGAATCATCAATATCGAAATTGGAAAAGACCTGCTGAATGTCGTCATGGTCTTCCAAATCATCCAGCAGCCTGAGCAGCGTCGAAGCGTTGGAACCTTCCACCTTTACCGTATTATCCGGAATCATGGAAATCTCAGCAGACGCTACAACTTTTCCCCTCTCTTCGAGGGCGGTTTTCACTTTGAATAAATCCTCAGGAGCAGTGGAAATTTCCCAGACTTCTCCATCGCTCTGAATATCGGTTGCTCCGGCATCGAGCGCGATTTCCATCATTTCTTCTTCCGAACCCTGCGAGAGCTCAAGCGTCAGATAGCCGCTTTTCTTGAACATCCATGCGACCG
>CBDVDL010000035.1:0-11461 GCA_965372735.1 uncultured Alphaproteobacteria bacterium
ATCACAATAGAACCTAACAATCCCCATCTGGAAATCATGATTTCCTTTAATTTCAGTTTGTGTTGTTTTATGGATTAGAATTCAGCATCAACCGAATTAACTGTAATTTATGCATGTACGGTCAGGTACAACCTGATAAAGGAGAACATTATGAAAATTGTCATCTCCTAAGAATCCACAAAGAAACCAAAGTTAGGTATGCCTAAATATATGGTATCTTTTTCACTTTGTCAAGAGCAACAGGTTTTGTTGAGCGCAACGCAAAATATGTCCGCAATCTGGATGTATGATGGCTCTTGATTTTATCTGAAACTCGCAAAGGAGTAATTCAAAAGGTCCCGCAGTGCGCGAGACCTTTTTTTATGCCTGATCCCGGGCAGATCAGGGAATCCGCCTCGGCGAGTTATTATTTCGCCGCGGCATGCGTCCCGCGTGCCCGGTTTCGTGTGAGCTTCAGTTCCGGCCGGGTTACGCGCGCTGGTTTCATCGTTTGGCTTACGGAATCTGCGCTGAACCCGGCTCGGCGGAGACATCCGCAGGTTCTCCTATGATATTTTTGGGATATGCTCTCGACAGGCAGAGCCAGCCTTTAGAATTCCTCCCTACGGTCGGGCTCCGTCCCGTCCACAACCAAAGGGCGGAGTTCACCCGTGAAAGTTACTTTTCATCGGGTAAGACCCACAGGCGTAGTGCGAAAGCGATGATGAGGGCGATGACGAGGGCGAGAAGGTAGCCGCCGAGAATGTCGGATGGATAATGGTGCCCGAGATAGACACGGCTGTAGCCGACCCCCAGCGCGGCGAGATAGAGAAGCGGGGCGACTTGAGGATAGAAGTAGCCCCAGTAGACGGCCTGACCGGCGATGTTGGCGGCGTGAGATGAGGGGAAGCTGTAGGAAGGTTTATAGGTTGTAAGACCGAACTTATCCGTGGTAATCCATTTCCCGTCCTCATAAAAATGGACGCTGGGAATCACATTGCACGGACGTTCGCGTTCGACATAAGGTTTGATGACGGACGATGCAAGCTGATCCGTCAGCGCCACAAGGACGATGGCGAAAACGGCGATGAGGCGTTCTTTTTTCTTACCGCGAATGATATAAATCAACCAGATGATGCCGAAGGGGATTTGCCAGAGAGTCCAGCTTGAAATAATCGGCATCAACCAGTCGAAAAACGAACTCGTAAAGACCGAATTGATAATATGGAAAATGCCATTATCCCATGACGCAAACCAGGATAATTCAGTCATACAATCCCTTCCGAACTTTATACGGCAATCATTTTTCTATTATCAATGTAATCGGCTTCTTTGACGGTCGTGACCTGACCAAGTTTCTGCGTCAGCTTGGCGATACGTTGAATCTGTTCTTCCACGATAGAGAGACGCTCACGCCACGCGGAGTCTCCGTTTTCGATATCCTGCTTAAGCAAGTGCGCCTGTCCAAGCACGATTCCCAGAGGATTATTGATTTCGTGATTGAGTGTCGTGGCCATCTGACGGATACCTTCAAGTTTCTTCGCTTGAGATTCGGCGTGAGCTAATTGTTTGAGAGCGGTTACATCCGTCAGCAGCGCTAAAAGGCCTCCCTTCGGGTCTGACAACAAATCCGTTAGGGGATGCAGCTTGACCAGATAGTGCCGAGTGATGCCGCGGGATGAATGTGCCACTTCAAAAGTATCCGGAGTTTTCTGTTTCAGCGGTTTTTGAAGCATGTCTCGCCCGACCTCTTTTAGCCATGATGGCAGCAGCGATTCGATGGGCTCATTTATCTTCGCGGTTTTCTTTGCGAAAATTCGCTCGCGGCAGATTCGATTAGCGGCGACGAGTTTCAAGGATGAATCGACGACGAAAAGAGCATCCTCGATTTCATTGAGAAGGACTTCATAAAAATTACGCAGCTGCTCATTTTCCGTCGTTATGCGCTTATTTTCGGCGGCCAGTCGACGTCGTTCCACCGCTATGGTCAGGATGCGATGGAGCCGTGTATGATCCACAGGTTTGGTCAGATAATCAAACGCATCCTGACGCAACGCCTCCAGTGCGCTTTCCAGCGACGCGTATCCTGTCAAAATAATCACATCAGGCCCATCGGGAGATTTGCGAGCTGTACGCAAGACGTCCAGACCATCGACCCCCATCATTTTTAAATCCGTCAGAATCACATCAAAAGATTGCTCGTTGATTTTCTCGATAGCTTCGTGTCCACTGCTGGCAATCGTGACATCAAAATCCGGAGACAGTTTAATTTCAAGAGTTGTTCGAATCAGTTCTTCGTCATCGACGACCAAAATCCGGGCTTTGTTTTCGTGTTTATGTCGACTCATGCATTCTCTCCGGTTAGAGATTCGGGTTCATGTACAATCTCTTGGCTGGATTCGGGGAGCCACACGGAGAACGTGGTTCCTTTGCCGACCGTTGAACAAACGTCAATCTTGCCGCCATGACTCCGGACAATGGCGTCCGTTACGGAAAGCCCCAGCCCCGAATGATTCGATTTCGTATGGGTTGTGTAGAAGGCGTCAAAAATATGAGGAAGATGTTTCTTTTCGATACCGACGCCGGTATCGTTGACTTCCACTACGACCGAATGACGCGATTTGCGCGTTTGAATTGTCAGCGTGCCTCCGGAAGACATCGCCTTCCGAGCGTTCGTGAAAAGATTCAAAAAGACCTGCTCGATTTGCCCGGGAGAACCGCTGATGAAGAGAGGTTTGTTGGAGAGTTTATTTTTAATTTCGATACTGTGACTGGCCAGTTGCCCTCCCATGAACGTGAGAAGATTTTCAAGCAAGGAGTTTATGTCGAGTTCCTGACGTTCGTCTTCGGAAGGCCGGTAGAAATCGAGCATCTTGGCCAGCAGAAGCGAAATGCGGTCGATTTCCTTCAAAGAAAGAGTGACGAGATGGATTTTATCGTTGTCTTTCGGCAGTTCTTTAGCCAGAATCTCGATGGCATTTCGTATGCCGTAGAGGGGATTATTGATTTCGTGAGCCAAACCCGCCGCCAGTCGCCCTGCGGCAGCAAGTTTCTCCGACCGAAGCATTTGTTCTTCAATCGTCTTCTGCTCGGTGACATTTTGACCGATGAGCACATAGCCGATCATCTGGGACGCGTGATCGAGAAGCGGGCGCACACTGAGCAACGCGGGGAACACATCTCCGGATGCCCGCCGCAAATCTTTTTCCCCCTGCCAGCGTCCGTTGCTTAAAACCTCGCGGGTAATCTGTTCGAGCCAGTCATGTTTCCCGCCATCTTCAGGCTCGAGAATCGATACGCTGGTCTTGCCCACCAATTGGCGGGATGTATAGCCCAGAATTTTTCGAGCGCCTTCATTGATGGAGGTAATAATACCTTCACGGTCTGTCGAGAGAATAAAGAAATCCTTTACCGACTGAAGAATATTTTTGAGCAGTTGGGTCACACGCTGGACTTCACTGGATTTCTCATCCACTAAATTCGCCAGCTCCGCCGCTTGTCGGCTCAGTTGTTCTTCATGATCCTTGCGTTCCGTAATATCCCTTGCAATCGCTTCGGTTCCTAAAAAATGACCATCTTCGCCGTAGATGCCATGCGCCTTCAATTCGATGACGCGATGCGGCGGGGTTCCCTTCCCCTTGCCGTTCTTTGTTAAGAAGCGAGTCTCTACCCATTGTTCCGCGCGTTCATCCCGTCGCCGCTCTTTCACATTCCAGCAGCGGGATTCCATATCCTCAGGATGGAGAAGCGTGCAGACTTCTTGGCCAATCAAGTCGCGAGGATTGTAGCCGAGCGTCTGATGAATTCCCTCATTGACGAAGGTAAAGACTCCCTCCGTGTTGAGCGAATAAAAAATATCCGAGCTGTTCTCCACGAGGTTTCGGTAGCGTTCCTCGGAAGCGGCCAGCTCGGCGGTTCGCAATGTCACCATCTGTTCGAGATGGTATTGATATTCTCGATTTGATTTTCGAAGCCGGGAGTTCTCCAGACTCCGTTCCAGCGCCGCAAAGAGTTCGTCAGCCGAAAAGGGCTTTTCCAGATAATCCGTTGCCCCTTTACGAAGTGCATCCACCGCAATCTGATATTCCCCGTAGCCAGTCATAACCAGAATAGGCAATTCCGCGTCCATTCGGCGGATTTCTCCGAGGAGATCCAGACCCGTTTGACCGGGCATCCGGATATCCGTCAGAATCGCGTCAAAGGTAGGACCGTTTCGGTAGAGCTCGAGAGCTTGCTGGACGTTCGTGGCGGTTGTGGTGGTGTGACCGCGGAGAGCGAGCAGGTTCTTCAGAACCGCCAGAATGGTTTCTTCATCATCTACAACAAGGAGCGTCCCCCTCAAATCTTCGGGAAGCTCCGACTCTGCCTTCAATTCAAAGACACTCATGAAGTCCCTCAGTGGGCTTCAGAATTATGAACTTCAACTCGTGCGACCGGCAAAATCATACGAAATGTACTGCCGACGCCTTCTTTGGTTTTCGCTTGAATTTCCCCCTGGTGAGACTGCATGATGCTGGCGCTGATGGATAAACCCAGCCCTGTGCCATGTCCCGTTTCCTTTGTGGTGAAGAACGGTTCGAAAAGCCGGGCTTGAACTTCCGAAGACATCCCGCCTCCGGTATCGGAAACTTCGATGAAGGCGGTTTTTCCGTCGGGTGTTGTTCCGACTCGAATGGTCAGCACCTTTTTCCATCCATCAGGCGCTCCACCATCCAACTGATATTTCTCCCCCAATTCATCCATAGCGTCGCGCGCATTCTGAATGAGGTTCACCAGAACCTGCTCGATCTGATTCGGCTCTCCGCTGATATCCGGGATGTCATCGGGAATCTCGCGGACAACCTCAATTTGATGGAGACGGAGCTGCTCTCCCAAAATGGAGAAAGCTCCGTCAATCACCATGGACAACCTGACCGCACTGAAATTGGATGAATCAATATGACAGAATCCCCGAAGGTGATTGATGATTTTAGACATGCGGTCAACCATGGATTTCATCATTTCCATATGGCCTAAAAGCGCTTCATCGGTGAGTTGACCGCGCTTCTGTAAAAGCCGTATCAGGTCTGCTGTTATCGAGATGCCGTTGAGAGGCTGCTTCATCTCATGGATAATCCCCGCCGCCATTTCTCCCAGAGAAGCCAGCCGTGCCGAATGGATGAGCTGGACATCTTTGTCTCGAAGTTCGGTCGTTCTTTCCTCGACCATCTCTTCAAGATGAGTCGTATATTTCTGGAGTTCAGCTTCGAGGTGTTTTTGATCTGTGATGTCAATGCCCAGCACCAGATGACCGACAATTTTCTTGCGCTGACGGAAGCGATTCGTCTGCCATTTCAGTGTGCGAATCTCACCGCGTTTCGTACGAATGGAAGCGATATAATCCGAAATGTTTTTTCCCTTAGCCGGCTGGAATACTTCCTTAAGATGCTCGTTTTCTTTCGTCGAAAGAAGGCGGCATGGCTCGGATTCCTGTAATTCCCGTTCGCTGTAGCCGGTGAGCTTCTGCGAGAATTTATTCCACCGGGATAGTTGGCCGTCCGAAGGAAAATAGGCGATTAGCACGCCGGTAGTGTCCAGCAGCCGGTCGGAAAAGTCAAGGGCGGTTTTAAGGCTTTGAGTACGCTCATCCACACGATCTTCGATTTCCCGGGTAATCCGAAGCAGTTCCAGCTCCATAGATTTTTGTTCCGTTACATCGGAAAAGCAAAGCAGTGTCTGAGATGGACTCTTCGGGGGGCTAAATCGCGTGCAAAAGACAGAGAGCCATCGCTCACCGATTTCCAATTCGCAGCGCGAGGAACGGGGAGGAGAGCCGTCGGCAAACCAGGACTGAAGTGTCTTACAGCCGGGCGCTTCGAAAATGGGCTGGCCGAGCAGTGTCATTTCCGATGTCCCGAGGAGTTCTTCGGTGTCATGAGTGATACCCTGCACCGTCCCGTCATCGTTACACCATGCAAAGCCGAGCGGAAGATTTTCCAGAAATCCCAACCAGCGCGCAGAAAAAGCCTGTACGCGCCGCCGTCCAAGAGCGCGCTGAACGATATGACTCAGATCCTCGAGTTGAAAAGGCTTCTCGACGTAATCGTTGGCTCCAAGACGGAGAGCCTGGATGGCAAATTCCTTCTCGGAATAGCCTGTCATCAAAATGACCTGGACAGAAGAATCGCGCTTCTTGATTTCGCTCAAGACTTCTAAGCCATCCATCTTCGGCAGACGGATATCCGCCAAGACCAAATCAATGTCTGGAAATTCGTCGAATTTCGACAAACCTTCTTGGCCATCCGCTGCGAGGGTAACTTGGTGTCCAGCTATCTCAAAAAAGCGCTGAATAACCTTCCGCAGGTTTGCCTCGTCCTCGATAATTAGAAGATGAGTTTTACCCATATGGTAAATTTATATATTATATTGCATAATGTCAAGAAAAAAGTGGGAGGTTGGCAAAGAGGGAATCACTTCTCAAAAAGCGCATCAATTTGTTTTTACTTCTCCTCCGCAGGAGAATACTCTGCGTTTGGATCATGCATTTTAGCAACAATCCGACTTTCCTCTAAGTCCTGTGAGTTGATTGATTTAAAGGTTCGCGCCACCATGATAAGTCTTTTTCGGCTTCCCCCAAGAGTTGATAGGCTTGTTTGATTTGCTGAGCGGTGATGTCCTGGAATTGGAGGTAATCCATGATTTGAAAGGTCTCGGTCTGTTCAGTTTCAATCCCGCTGGCCAGTTGCTTCAGTGTCTTAATCAAAATTTGCAGAGAAATGGAATTGGCGTCTTTTTCCATTACAGTAAGAAGTTCCGAGACTTGCTGACTGTTGTTCGCCTGTAACGCTATAACTTTTCCAACAGCATCCAATATCTGCTGAATGTCGCGGCTGATAGTACGGAGTTCTTCTTGGAGGTGATGATGGGATTTCGATCTGGATTCAGGAGAAGATTCGAAGAAAGACCCGGAGGAGTTTTAGAGAGATTCTATCCGCTCCAGAATGCAGAGCGGGTTGGTCAAATCATCGGAAACTGGAGACGTCTCTCGTATCTGTGTGACAGGAGCCGACGTAGAGTGGAGATTCTTTTCATTCATTTTGCGCCAGAATTGCATCAATTTTTTGCTTCAAAACTTGGGGAGTAAAGGGCTTGATAACATAGTTATTGACACCGGCCTGCATCGCTTCGATGACGTCTTCCTGCTGAGAGCGAGTGGTGACCATCAAAATAGGAATCGCTGCGAATTCACTCTCCTCTTTGACGGTTTTCACAAAGGCCAAACCGTCCATTTCCGGCATGTTCCAGTCAGTGACGATGAAATTATATTGATCCACGTGCAACATACTCAGAGCTTCTCGGCCATTTTCCGCTTCGCCGACATCTTCATAGCCTAAGTGCTTCAGACTGTTTTGCAGGATGCGCCGCATCGTCGGAGAGTCATCCACGATTAGAATTTTAATGGAAGTCATGTCTCCCTTTTCCTAAACGAATTTTTTGACCAGTGTGTCCAATGCCTCAAGCGAGAAGGGTTTTTCCAAAAAACCATCGGCTCGCGCCGTGTTATCGGAGAAAAACCTTCGGAAATGGGCGAAGCCGGTGATGAAGACAACCGGCAAGTCCGAATTAATCTGCTTGATAGCGCGCAGGAGTTGAAAGCCGTTCATAAGCGGCATGTGAATGTCACTGATGACGAGATCAGGTGTTTCGGAAAGCACAATTTCCATCGCCTTCTGGCCATTCGCCGCTCCGATGCCCTCATAGCCGGAGAACTTCAGGAAATTAATCAGCAAATCCCGAATCACCTCGTCATCATCGACAACCAGTACTCTCTTTTTTGAATTTTCCACGATGCACCTGTTTGATTTATCAGAAAGTTATTTTGTCCGCTTTTATGTCGTCTATTTTGAATGAATCAAGTCCAGCATTTCCACTCCTTCGATGGAGTATTCTTTAACCATCGGGTCGGAAAGCCGTTTCAATTGATTCATAATATCCTTGATTTTGAGCACCTGCTTTTCAATCGTTTGCAGCGCATGAACATCCTCGACGGGGAGGTCATTGATTTTACGCTGTAGAAACTGCGCATAGCCCAGAATGACCCCGAGAGGAGTATTCACCTGATCGTTGGTTGTCACGGCGAGCTGTGTAATCGCACTGAGTCGCTCGCTTTTAATCAGCTCTTCTTCCAGTCTTTTCGCGGCGGTCATATCATGTTCAATGACAGAGAATCCGATGAGAGAGCCGTGCGGATTCGTAATCAGAGAGTAGGTTGCCGTGACGGGAAACACCATTCCATCTTTCCGCCGTCGCCAGATTTCCTTGTCCGTAAACGCTCCGCGTTCCTGAAGGATGTTCACCACATCCGTTGCTTTGCGAGTTTGTCCGGGAGGATCTAAATATTCATCGACAATCTTTCCCTGAATCTCCGCGGCGGAATATCCATAAATCCGCTCAGCGGCTCGATTCCATACCCGGACGCGGCCAATGACATCGCAGGAGAAAATGCTTTCCTCACTGTGAGCAATCAGGTGATTCAGATAGGTCCCAATCTCTTTCAACCGGTCAATCTTCTCTTGGAATTGAGCATGAATGCGAAGAAAGGAAAACTTGCCGTGAGCTCGGCGGCAGGCGTCTTGAACATCGGACGCTTCGAAAGGTTTGCGTATATAATCATCAGCGCCGGCTCGGATAAGATCAACAACGATTTCCTCGCTGCCGTGCCCCATCATCATAATCACGACCTGCTCAGAATACTTGCGTCGGATGTGGGCCAAAATATCCCGTCCGCTGATATCAGGAATCTGATAGTCCAGAAAGATAATCTGTACCCGGTCATCCTGCAGCAATCGCATCCCTTTCTTGCCGGAAGAGGCCGTGAGCACTCGCCATGAATCCGTCGCCAGAATTTCAGAAAGGAAGGTTAATATATCCGGATCATCATCAATCACGGCAACCGTCCCGCAGTACGCAAGGATAGACGGATCATCATCGAGATTCTTTTCCCACCCAATGGTGTGTCGAACCAGACGCAGAAGATCAGTTTCTTCATGCGGCTGCTGCAGATAAGCATAAGCTCCGACATCGCGCGCAACCTGTTCTGCGACAACATCCTGATAGGTCGCCGAGGTCAGAACAATTGGGACTTGGTTAAACTGCGAGAATTCGGGAGTTTTCAGAATCTGGCAGAGTTGGAACCCATTCAATCGAGGCATATTGATATCGCAGAAAATCGCAGTGGGAGTGTGTTCATCAAGCAAACGAATGGCTTCTTCGCCATTCGAAGCCTGAACGACATGTATCCCGCCAAGACTCGAGATTTGCGCTACCATCAGCTTCAGCAAGTCTGAATCGTCATTCACTATAAGTATCGTGGGGAGTTGTTCTTTATTATCCATCGTGTTCTTCCTGTTGCTGACGTGAAATTTCTGTCATGGCGGTCTGGAGTTCGGTTTGGAGTGCGCGGGCGATTGAACCATCATGTATATCAGCGCACTCCTCGATTTTCGCTCCCAAATCAGAAATTTCAGAGAAGCTGTAGGCTTTACCTGAGCCTTTTAACTGATGCCCGAAGCGTTCGATTTTGACCCAATCGTTTTCTGCGAGATACTGTTCGAGAGCCGCGAGTTTCTCCGGAAACGTGTCGATATAGATAGTCTGTAGTTTTTGTATTGTGTCTGTTTTAACAAGTGTCGTCATGGGTCATATTTTCCAGTAATTCAATAACGTCCATCCCAAGCTCCGTCGGGTCAAAGGGTTTTTCGATGAATTTCACGGCTCCAAGTTCTGCGGCCTGTGCTTTAGGAACAGCCTGTCACTCATAAACATCATAGTCCGACAGGTGATACATGGTGCAGCGTTTCTTCTTTCAGTTGTCGAATAACTTGAAACGTCACCCGAACCAAGCACCCACCTTTATCGTAACTCACGCTATCAGCGAAACGCCGAACCAGAAAAAGCCCTTTCCCGTTGCAGTCTTTTGAAAAGTGCTCCGGCTGCATTTCGCCGATTCGTTTGGGATTGAACCCGTCTCCTTCATCTTCGATTTCTATCGTCAGCGCTTGCGGCGAAACGGAAGCGCGAACGGTAACGCTGGTGTTCGCACGGTTTTGATTTCCGTGGATAACGCTGTTTTGAATCAATTCGTGCACGGTCAGGGGAATATTTCGATCACTGACGATGCGCGGAAAATCCAGTGCGCGAGCTAAATCCCGCATATATGCGGGAATGGCTAATGTGGAAGCCAACGCTGTCGGTACGCGGAATTCGGTCGTTTGATGCAGATAAGGACTCAAGGTTTGAAGGGAAGGCGCCGGGCGACGAATCGAATTTCCCAAGTCGATAAGTTGCGTGATATCCGCGAGCGTGAATGGTTTCGAAAGAACAGCGAAAGCTCCTGCGTCAAGAGCTTTTTGAAATAGATCCCCTGATTGGAGTCCCGTGATGATAATGACGAAGATCTCCGGGTTGGTCTCTTGCAGTTCCTCAAGAACTATCAGCCCGTCCATTTTCGGCATGACCATGTCGGTTATCGCGAGATCAAAGGACTCTTCACGGGCCAACTCAAGTCCCTCAACTGCTGAGGTGCTGTAACGGACCTGATAGCCTGCCATTTCCAACGCAACTTGAAGGAGTTGGCAAATTTCTTCGTCGTCGTCAATAACAAGAATACGTGATTTCACGGCGCCACATTCTGGAATTTAATTATCGATTTTCAAACCACCGCTGTTCCTGTGTCAACAGGAATCATGACCCCTGTTGTGGTTTTCCTGCATCCAGAATGTATTCGGCAATATCTATACCAAGGAATAGAAAAGGCGCTTCTACCACTGCGGGGGAGCGCCTGATTTTTTGGTGAAACATGATAATGGACATTTTTGAGGGGAAAGGTCAAAAATTACCCATTATCGGCGTTTTTCTCCGCTTCCGCCATGGCTGAAATCGAAGCTCTCAATCTTTCCGAAATCCCGAGGCCGGTCGGATCATCCCAAGCGTAATTAATCCGAAGGCCGGAACTCAAGCGTTGAACGGCTTGGTCAAGGTCTAATTAGGTTGACCCAGAGCGCTCGTTGAGCGGTGAGCGAAAGTAGATTATGATTAATCCGTGTGCTCAGGCTCTTTATCCTCCATTATAAGAGGGGATAACGATAATCCCTGTTAACTGCTTTTCTTTAAAAGATAATCCGACATGGCACGCGCCAGTTCGGCAATGGGATCCTGCGAAGCCGGATCGGCTGTCCCAACCTGTTCCAATTTGTCGAGCTGTCGCTTCGCTCCTTCAATGGTGTACCCTTGTACCTTGACCAGATAGTTGATCTTCTCGATTTTGGCGATACTGTTTTCATCGTATCGCCGCTGATTGCCGGTCGTACGACGAGGGTCAAGGTAATCCCCGAATTCCTTCTCCCAGTAACGTAATGTGGGTTTGGGGATACCGGTAATGGCATTGACTTGGCCGATGGAAAAGGCTTTCGGACCTCGCACCCATTTTACCTTTGGCATGGTG
>CBDVDL010000036.1:0-11378 GCA_965372735.1 uncultured Alphaproteobacteria bacterium
AAAACTATGCTCAGGCCTTCATTCCAGACAGGAAATCCGCTTCCTACTAATTAACGAGTCCTAAGGCGTATGTTGTTCCCATAGAGCAAGTCGCGTGCCCATAATGAGCATCAGACCTTTGCATCCGAGGCATTCTATGGGAATTTATGGCAATATCAGATTCAGCGCTTATCGCTGCAGCTATTTCAGGATCAGCAGACGCCCGCTTTGCGAACGCGCCCGAGTTTTTACGCGATAGAAAAGAGGGCCGGACGCGTGCGATTGCGGTGGCCACAGCCTATGCCTACCACTGACCGAGCCTTCAAGCAAGACAGCTGACCCAAGCTGCTGCCCAAGGAGATTATAAAAACGAACTTCGGCGCTTTCATCTGAAGGCAGCATCAATTGCAACGGTGCTCCCACCGCAACCGGATTCGGAAAAAGCGTCAACGGCGTTTTCGCTTGCTCGCGCGATTCTGCGGGCGGAATCTGGAATGTGATGGGCTGGTAGCGGGCGCGGGCTTCATCCGCATAACGCCGGAGAGATTCCAAATCCTCTCCCACTAACAAAGCCATCGCCACGCAAGTAGTGCCTCCCGCTTCGAGCGTGAGCGGTCCCACGCCGACAATCTCGCTGATGTCGGCAACCAAACCACTTTGTGCCGGGACAATTCCTCCGCGCAAAATTGACCATTTACGCGCGTCATTCCACGGTAAAGCGTCGATATCAATTCGATTATTCAAGAGCCGAAATGCTGAGAAGGGATGTGTCACCGAAGCGACTCCGCCCCGCGGGAAACCCGGCAGCGCGCTCCAGACATACGCCAAATCACCTTCAGAATCGTAGTCGCCGGAATTATCGGAAAAATTCGGGATATCCCAGTCCATAAAAAGCCCGACATACAAATCTTCCAAATCGTTCAGGCTTTCATTGGTTATAGAGAATTCCAGAATGAAAAAACTGTCCGCCGGAGAATCCCGAAACGCCAGTACTCTCGCGTCGATATTCACGAAGAGCGGCGTGTTCGAACCGGCATCATGGAAACTCGCATGAGCTTCCAAATCAGCTCGCGGACTGGGCCCTACCCAAACGATGCTGTCTCCCAGCGCGATAAAATCATAATGGTTTCCGTCCGCGTTTCCGAAACAGTTATCCGAAACGTCGCCGTGGGCAGCCACAAGCAGTGAGCCGTGCCATAGAAGATTCGACGGTCTGCCAAGCTCTCGTAATCCGACGCCAGCGGTCTGCTGTTGAACATAGTCGTAGAATCCGAAGCATCCGTGCTCACTGACTCCTAATTCCAGCGCACCATTTCCAAGCACACTCGCCATCGAATCCATTTGCAGCCGATATGCTGTGCGCGCTAAGAGATGCCCCGCGCCGTCAAGCCATTCCAGCGTCACCGGAATCACAAGACCGTTCTGCGCGTCGGGCAGGATTTCGATTTCAAAAAGCGGCGCTTCATTTTCATAAGCCCCCCCCGGCGGCAAGTCTCCATAGCCGGAGGAGCTTTGCAAAACGTGCGCGTGAGAAGTAGCTACCTCCATGAGACCAATCACACCCTGCGCGGGCGAAAGCTCATTCCAGACAGAGACGGTTAACGCCGCGTTTTCACCGGGTTCGACATGTCCGTTGGGAAGAGCTACTTGCTCCTCCCAGCTAATACTCTCAAGGCGAATCCCGGGAATCTCGTCGGCTAACGCGCGGTACACATTGAGTCGTCCCAGTCCCAACAATCCCCACCAGTCCGGATTTCGAGCGTCAATCGGATCCGCGGAAGCCATCAGCCGCGATGCGATTTGATTGCCTGTGAAACCGGGATACTTACTCCATACCAGAGCCATTGCGCCTACCACGAGCGGACAAGCCATCGACGTTCCACTTGCATGACCGTAGCTGTTTTGAGGCAGCGTCGAAAAAATATCCACACCGGGAGCGGAAATATCCACCCATGCTCCATAGCTTGTAAAAGAAGCGGGATAGTCGCCGATATCCGTCGCCGCGACACTGATGACGCCTTCAAGAGCCGCCGGATAATTCCACGCATCCACAGGTAGATTTCCCGCCGCCGCTACAATGACACAGCCCTGCGTTTGAGCGAATTGAACTACATCCTTCTCGTAGTTGGAGAAGTCAGTCCCGCTCCATGAACAGTTGACGACGTTCGCTCCGGCGCGAGCCGCATACCAGATAGCTTCGTAGCCATAAGTCACTTCTATACCGGCTCCACAACGCACATCCATCATACGGCAGTCTCCGGCAATACCGCTGATACCGAGTCCGTTGTTGCGTGCCGCCGCGGCAATTCCCGCGACATGCGTTCCGTGCGCATCTCCATTTTCGGGCGACGGGTCTCCATCCAAATCCACCCAGTCATAACCGTAAATATCATCAATGATACTGTTGCCGTCATCGTCAACGCCAGCGATTCCATGCAGCTCCTGCAAATTCACCCAGCGCTGAGGATTTAAGTCATCATGCGTGAAATCTACTCCCAAGTCCGCGATGGCGATAACGATGTTCGTATCCCCCGACGCGAAATCCCAGCCCGCTTCCGCTTGAATGCGCTCCAGTCCCCATTGCAGCGGATAGAATGGATCATTCGGCGGCCCGTCCAGATGTCCTCCGCGGCTTTTCTCGATGCGTTCAAGCAACCGGCATGTATGGCGAATCCGTCTCGGCTCCACCCATTCGACATCCGAGCTTTGTTGAAATAGTTGCAGCGCTTCCTGCGCGCTTTGTTCATCCGTGAAACAAAAGCGCAGAATTTTTCCGAGTTCCCGCGAATCAAAATTACGCTCGCGAACAGGCAGCGCGCGTCCCGCATCGAGACATGTCTCCTGCAACTCGGACGGAAGCAAACTTGCCACGTCAAGGCGTGATGGCAACACATGGAATTTAACGAGCACCTCGCGCCGCGCTTGCGAAACGATTTGAGATTCTGTCAGCGGCGCTGCAAGAATTCCATGCGCGCATGTTAAAAGCACGATGAGAATTATTATGTATCTCAATGTTTTCATATTTTCTTCATTCCGGCCGGGTTATCAGTTCAATTCAGTGGATAATCATAGCCGAAAAACCTGATTCAACTCCAAAGCAAATCGCAAAGGCATTCATGAACCCGGCTCGGCGAGGTAGATCCTGTTAGCGAGAGCATGATTCCTCCTATGGAACAATCAGCTTCATGGCGAGTGGTTCGACATGCATCGAAATTTCAGCCGGGCCGTCAATCGGGTCGCCGTCCACATGAAACGGTCCCGGTGCGCTGCGTTTGACAGACAACTTTGGTGCGCGGAAAACAGTCACCTCGGGCGTGCGAGGAAGGTTGCCGCGCAGGAGACGCGGCACCAGACTTATGGCTCGCAAGACGGATACCGGCTCAATCACCACCACATCGAGCAAACCATCCGTCGCGGAAGCGTCCGGCGCAATGATAGTTCCGCCTCCATATTGACTCAGATTGGCCGCGGTTACCAGCAGCAATTGACGCGCTTCCTTGGAATAACCGTCATGCGAAATAAGAAACTCTTCGGGCTGAAATTTGCGAAGCTCAGCGACCGCCAAGCGAAAATAAGACACAATCCCACGCGCTTTTGAATCCTCGAACGCAAACGCGACGCGAGCATCAAACCCCACGCCGCAGGTCACAAGAAAAAGTCGGCCTTCGCACCAGCCGACATCGATTTTTTGTGTCCTGCCTGCTCCAATCACTTTCAGCGATTTACCCATACTTAACGGAATCTTGAAATGACGAGCCAGTCCATTGCCGGAACCCGTAGGCACGACTGCGAGTCGCGCATTTGTTCCATAGATGCCCGTCGCTACCGCGTTAATCGTCCCGTCACCGCCGACAGCGACCACCGGATCGTATCCTTGCTTTACGGCTTCTTGCGCGGTCTGTAACGTCTCCACCACCGTATGCGTCACCTGAATCGCTTCCAACTGCGGATTGCGGCGCATGTGCAATGCAATCATCTGCCGGAACCAGACTTTATTTATCGCCGGCCCCGCATTCGGATTGACGATGAAGAAGGGATTGAGACCGTTTGAGTTCATAGTTTTATTTCAAGAGTAGTAATCGCCGACTGACTTGATTGTCACCTGCTCTCAAGCGGCAAAAATAGAGACCGGATGGTACTTCAAACCCTGCGTCGCTCCTGCTGTCCCAAATGACTTCATGCGCTCCTGCCGTAAAGTATTCACTGGTCAGGGTGCGAATCTTTTGACCCAGCAGGTTGTAAATCACCAACTCTGCCGTCGCGGGCCGCGAAAGAGAAAACTGAATATGTGTGTTGGGATTGAAAGGATTGGGATAATTGCCATAGAGAATCATCTCGATTGGCAACGCAGCCGTCGTTACAGGTTCCCTCGCCCCCGAAGTCGAATTGCAGATAAAAACAACTTCGCGCACGGCTCCGGCGGGAAGTTGTTCCTGCCCCTGATGCCAAACATACAGGAGCGCAAAATCATCCATGACTTTCACGTCCAAGCAATTATGCGAAACAATTTCCACATCGTCCGCCCGGAAAGGAAGCATCACCGTCGGATGGCGATTGCCCCATTTGCCGTTGTAGCCCGGAGAGTCCTGCCGGTTCATCGTGATGCGCACCGTTACCGTATCCCGGCCTGCGCCCTGAATTACCTGAACCTCTTCATTATACATCGAACCGGGAATCACTCCGGCTGTCACATTCAGGCGCGCATATAGAGCCGGGTTGCCGTAAAGCGCGCTGCCGTTTAAATCAGGGGGATCCGTTCCGGGTGTCTGATTCTGAATATCGAAGTAGAGGTTCTGATTGGCGAGGAAAAAAGATTCCGGCCATGTATAAAGACCTTGCCGGGCAAAGAACGCTTTCGTGCCGCCATGTTGATGGCTGTCACTGCCTTCCAGAATCACGTAGCCGGTCATTAGACATGCGCCACCCGTGTGAATCCAGGCCGGGGCCATGGAACTAATACTTTGAATCTTGCCGATATAACAGTTGCCGAGCGCCAGATAGATTTTCGGATTAACCGAGTTGGCGTTGATGTTTGGACCGCTGCGAGGATCTCCATATAATTGCCCATTGACAGAGCGGAAGAATCCTTCGTTTCCTGATGTAGGATAATGAAGCTGCCACTCATTGTGATTGCCATGCCCGCTGGTCATGAAGATGTCCACGGGAGCATTATCGAACATCTCAATCCCGTCATTGATCATATTTATCAGCCACTCTGTGCGATCCGTTGGCCCGTCATTGTATGAAATCGTTCCCGGTGAATCGAGACACTTCACGCTGTAACGATTGTAAGTTCCCTCACTGGTGGCGATTCCCTGAGCATAGTAACCGGCATCACAACTATTCGTCCCTCCCAAAACCGTCTTCACCGTAAAACCGGAGCAAGTGGAAAGCCGCATGGCGTCTTCGGCATTATATCCGGTGATAATCCCCCAAACAGCATCGCAGTAAGGATCCGCATCCAACGCTCGAGTGAAGGGCCAGAGGTTGTTCTGCACGAAACCGGCTGAAGCCGTCAACGCTTCACAAACGAAAGCGATATGGGTAGGTCGAAAGGCTCCCACCGCGGCTTGCACTTCGCTTAGTGATGAGTTCCAGATGAAAAGCTGACCCTGATAACGCGCGATTAGTGTATCGGCTACCGCCGCCCAATCCGGCTGGTCATAAGTGGATTGTTTGACAACCACCGCATAAGTAATCGCCCTCGGCTCTTGGTAGAAGATCGTAAAATCACTGTCCGAATCATCAGCGGCGGTGTTACCGCAAAAATCAAAAACAACAACTCGAACGCGACACTGTTCCGACGGCGTATCCGGCACACGCCAGTTGTAGCTCTGAGGATTGCCTGACTGATAAATAACCGGAGTCCAGTTTATACCGCCATCGGTCGAGTAATAAATGCTGTCCCCCACAACACCCACGCTGTCGTCCGATTCCCAAGTGATAACATGCCATGCGCCCATACTCAGCGATTCGCCGCCGTTGAGTGACGTCAGCGTTACCGTAGGCGGTTCGGAATCGCCCGCGATGGTGAACGTGCTCTCTGATTCATCACAGGCGCAGTTCTCCCAGTCGTCACAGGCAACGATGCGTATCAGGCATTCGCTGGAGGGAGTATTGGGAATGCTCCAAGCGTGGCTTTGCGGATTTCCGCTGTGACAGGCAACGAGTTCCCATGTAGCTCCAGCGTCTGTCGAATAGAAAACGCTGTCGGATTTGATGGTATCGTCATCTTGAGCTGTCCACAGGATTTCCAGCGCTTCGCCTGCGGTGTAGGTTTCTCCACCGTTGGGAACAAGAACGTCCACCGTTGGCTCCGTCGTGTCCGGAACGGTCAGCGTCAGAGATACATTATCAAAGTAAATATCGCAGGAGTGGTCAGCGTGTCCGTTAAAATTGTGGCCGCCGAAATAAAGGATTACATTCTGCTCCGCCCAAGAGCGAATGTCTATTTGATGATACTCCCAAGAGTAGGTATGCCCGCTTCCCCCTCCGCTGCCGGAGTTAAACAGATTAATATAAACTCCCGGCGAGCCTGCATCTTCAATCCACACCGAACCACCGTCGTGCCAGTCCGCACCGCTGACTTCCATATAGAAGTTCAGCGATTCGGCCAAGGTCGGCACGAGCAAAGATTGCGAAACGAATTCCCATTGATCGTTGGGAGAGTATTGCCCCGAAGCCTGGCCTGAGTCAATACGAACATGCGCGCACCAGCTCCCTTGGAATTGAACAACCTCCGCCTGATGAGGGCCGGTGACTATCCAACCGCTGAAATCTCCCGTCTCGAAGTCGCCATTGACCACCTGCGCCCAACACATCGGCAACAAACCAATGAGCACAATTAAAACACCTATGGGTATAGCTCTCTTCATCTTTTCTTTCCTATCAAAGTAATTTCACTATCCCTCTATTGAAGGTCGCCCCCCTTCGCGCCACCTTACTTCATCAAAACCAGCTTCACACTCTGCGTGTTTTGGCCTTGCACGAGATGTGCGAAGTAGATGCCGGATGACCACTTGCTGCCGTCTACTGTTACTCGATATGTTCCGGGTGTCATCGAACCTTCGGCGAGTGTCGCGACGGTTCGGCCAAGGATATCGCTGATGGTCAGTTTCACCGGTTGTGAATTGATAATCGAAAAACGCAAGGTTGCGGTTGGATTGAAAGGATTGGGATAGGGTGCATCGAGATGAAACGCCGACGGTATCGGGCCGGGTTCCAAAATTTGAACACCGGAACCTTCCACCTCCACAATCGCCCGGAAGAATGCATTGTAGCCTGTCGGGTACATATCCTCCATCTTCCACCACTGCCCTTCCCATTTGAAGCTGGTGTACGGCGTCGAGGGATTGCCATCATCGGTGATGAACGCGACGGTATCTCCGGGCTCGTAATCGATTCCCGTCAGACCAATATGAAACCACTGCTCGGCGTCAAACGTGTGATTGTGGTGCGACAGATCCACATAGTACCAATCGGGATAAAACGCTGTGATGTCGTCCCAGTCAATCGTGTCACTGCTCAGCACTTCCGCCGGGAAACTGTCCGGCCCCATGTCCCACACCATCGTCGCGAAATTCGGCGCGGTAAAGAAACTGTCCGGGTCATCCATAAACAGCATGTACCAAACACCTAATAGCTGACAGGAATCCGGCGCTTGAAACCGGACATTGAACAGCGAATCATCATCCGGATCCGGGACCGAGAAGAAATACGTGGCGACATTGTTATCCCACTGGAGGCTGTCTCTGTCATCGAGGTGACTCAGCGGTTGTTCCAGTTTCGCAGTCGGTTCGGGCAAGCGGCGTGGTTCATGGCGTTTCGCTCCCATTGCTGACCCACAAATCAGCAATCCGGCCAAAAGAATAATGAGGGCTCTCGTGTTTCGCTCAACGATGGTTTTCATGGCCTTTCCCTTCTTTGGTATTTGCGGGCAATCTATGCCCTTTTCCTTAGCAAATCTTTACGCTAAATATAGAGAATTTCTGAAACAAAGTCAAGAAAAACACCGCAGAACCGGCGGCTGTTCAGCATTCTTTCCAACCATCATTCAACCAGAATTCGGGCGTTTTAAACCTTTGCAGATTTGCAGGGTCAAAGAATTGAGCATTTACGGGACGAGCCACCCAAGCCTTTTAGGAGGAATAGAAATGAAACGATGGGTTTTAGCAACACTAACTGTAGCCTTTTTAGTTAGTTCCGCATTCGCTATTGAGGTGATTGTTGAGCCTCCGCGAGCGCATCTGATGCCCGGCGAGACTCAAGCCTTCACCGCTACCGCTATGAATGATGAAGGCGAAATCATCCCAGTCGAGGAATGGGAATGGACGGCGCATCCTCGATGGATTGGCGCGATTACTGACGATGGCCTCTTCACCGCCGGGACCATCCCCGGACGAGGAATGGTAAAAGCCGTATTCTATATGGAAGACAGGCGGTATGTAGGCCGGGCGGCGGTTTTCGTCGATCCGGAACGCTACCATGTCGTCGTTCGTCCCCAAAATGCCTTCCTCGAACCCGGCGATGCTGTCCAATATGAAGCTTGGGTTATGACGAATTACGGCGATTCCATCGGCGGTCTGGTGTACGATTGGAACGTGGAACCAGACTGGCTCGGCGCGGTGACCGATGACGGACTTTTCGTGGCCGGAGAACAAACCGGACGAGGCTCTGTTATCGCATCGACTCATTATGAAGGCCATGACCTGCGCGGCGCAGGTTTCGTCGCCATTTCGGAAATGGGTTGGGGAGGCATCGCTGGTATTGTAACGAACGAAGCAGGGGAACCGATCCCGTTTGCCCATGTCGAACTCTTTATTCCTCCCCATCGCGAACCGATTCGTCATATCCGGACGAATGACGCTGGCGTGTATCTTTTTGAATCCATGTTGCCGGGCGCGTATTGGGTTCGAGCTTGTGCTCGAGGCTTCCTGCCGGAATTTTATGACAATTCTCCCAGTCCGGAAGGAGCCACGCCCGTAAATGTTATGGGCGGAGCTATCACCGAAGATATTAATTTCGCTCTCGCACTTGGCGGTGTTATAACCGGAACCGTGACACCGGAAGAAAACGACATTCCGATGCGACGGGCGCACGTTACCGCGTATGGTATCTGGCCGCATCCGTTCCATAAGAGCGCACGGGTAGGACCGGAAGGGAATTACGCGATTATCGGTCTGCCGCCCGGCACCTACATCGTCCGCGCGAACGCTCCGGGCTTCCATCCTGAATACTGGGAAGAAACGCCTGTTCCCGAAGAAGCCGATCCAATTCTGATTGGCCCCGGAACCATCGCCGAAGGCATTAACTTCACACTTGACCCGCGCTGGCCGGTTTTTGATGGTCAACTCAGCGGCGTTGTTACCGATGATTCGACTGGACTGCCGCTGCCTGAAGCTTTGATAACTCTCTTCCGCGTGGGTCCGCGGCCAATAATTGTCCGGCAGCTTACGAATGATGACGGCGAGTTCGCATTCAATCATCTACCCAACGGCGATTATATCGTCCGAAGCGGCGCGCGCGGCTACCTCCATGAATATTACGACAATGTTCCGCACTGGTGGCAAGCGACACCGCTTACCGTCGGACCTGAATCATCGCCTGTAATTGAAATCGCATTGACACCGCGCGAAAACGGCGGGCTTTGCGCTTTCACCGGCATTATCAGCGATGCCGAGGGTAATCCTTTGGAAGGCGTTTTGGTTCGCGCGGAAGGTGCAACGCAAGCCACGGCGGAAACCGGGCCGGACGGGCGGTATTATCTGGAAGTGGCAGCAGGCGAATATGTGCTCTCTGCCGACCAGACATCTATGGGCACGCGCTACTACCCGAATGCCGAAGAGCCGGGTCAAGCGACACCATTGACAGTTGATCCGACTCAGCCGGAGGTCGAAGCGGACTTCACGCTCTATGAAACCCTCAATGCTGAGGAAGAACCGCTGAACGCCACGACTCAGAAATTCAAAGTCAGCTCGGTTTATCCGAATCCGTTCAACGCGACGACGCGCATCAGTTTCGATGTGCCTCAAGCAAGTGATGTCAAGCTCGCAGTCTATGATGTGTTGGGACGCGAAGTAGCCATGTTGGTTGACGGCATGCAATCGGCTGGAACTCAAAGCGTTACTTTCAACGCTTCCAATCTATCGACCGGCGTCTATTTCGTGCGCCTTTCCGGTACGTGGGGTATGGCGACGCATAAGATTGTTCTGATTAAATAATCCCGACCTGTGATAACCTCCTGCGCCGACTCCTCGGCACAGATAAAGCCCCGACGATTTTATTTCGTCGGGGTTTTCGTCATAAAGAATCTCGCCGCGAACGGGTGTCCACACCAGCAATGGCAGCAATTATCCATCTAATCGTCTGATTTAATTAAAATAACAAGTAATCATATTTTTACTTGCTTTTCTTTTTTTTTCTTATATCTTTAAACAATAGATATTTCGTTTCAATTCGGCAATCATACCCTTCGTTTCTCAATAGCTTTCACTCACACAAACTACAAGGAAACGCTTATGAAGCCCAGATCAGTTTTGGTATTAGTTCTTGCAGTATTTTCGGTTTGCCTACTTACTTCCTGTGCTCGCCCACCATCCAAGACTGTTATCAAGAGTGCCATTACAGATTACTTGCATCTTCAAGTTCCAATATCTTGGTCGAGAAGTTTGATGGGAGGGAAGAACGCGAAGATTGAACTCATCGAGATAAAAGCGGTGGGGAAGTTCAAAAAGCAAGGCAACTATTGGCCAGTAAAAGCAAGGGTCAAAGGGACATGTGAGGCAAGTCTTATTCTATCGACAGAGACACGCCGTTTTGATAAAGTTGGTGATTTCGAATTATCTCAAGACGATTACGGTAACTGGAAGGCGTCTATTGGGATGTTCGAGTAAGGACAGAAGTGATTCTTCTTGACTTTCCGGTAAGCTGGCAGTACTAATTGCATTTGTTTAGAATTGTCCGAAATACAGACATTTTTAAACCTAAAAGCCCCACTTTTATTTTAGATTGGAGAAAATCCATGCGTTGTTTTCTGATAATTTTGCTGATGTCGATATTGCCGGTTCTTGCATTCGCCCAAGTGCCGGACAGCCTCTGGAGCCGTACCTACGGGGGACGTCTTTTGGATTATTGCTGGTCGGTTCAGCAGACCACCGACGGCGGCTATATCCTTGGGGGGCATACCGAGTCCTACGGGGCGGGCGCTGTTGATTTCTGGCTGGTTCGTGTGGATGCAAACGGAGACAGCCTGTGGAGCCACACCTTCGGGGGAAACAGTTATAATAGGTGCCATTCGGTTCAGCAGACCACCGATGGTGGCTATATCCTTGCGGGGAAAACCTCTTCCTATGGGGCGGGCGATTATGATTTCTGGCTGGTTCGGGCGGATGCGAACGGAG
>CBDVDL010000037.1:0-11323 GCA_965372735.1 uncultured Alphaproteobacteria bacterium
CCGCCGCAAACCATCGAAATGGAAAAAGCCGTTTTGGGCGCGGTGATGATTGACGCCGATAGTTTTGCTCGCGTTCGGGATTTGCTCGACGAGAAATGTTTCTACCGACCCGCGCACGCGACGATTTTCACAGCGATGTCTCAGCTCGACAGCGCGCACAAACCGATTGATTTGCTGACCATGACCGAAGAGCTGCGCGTGATGGAAAAGCTCGAAGAAATCGGCGGCGAACTCTATCTGTCACAATTAACCGAACTCGTTCCCAGTTCCGCGAGCATCGAATACTACGCGCGTCAAGTTTTGGAAAAGGCAATTCTTCGCAGAATCATCTCGCTTTCCGCGACGATTTCGTCCGCCAGCTATGAGCCCGGAGCGGAATCGCAAGACCTGCTGGAAAAACTTCAGACGCAGCTCATGCAGCTCATCGGTCAGCGACGCTTCTCAGGCGCCGAAGACTTGCGTGCCATCATGCACGAAACCCTCGACCAGATTGATAACATCAAGGCGAAAGGCGGCTATGTCACCGGTGTCGGAACGGGATTTGACCGGCTGGATGATTTAACAACGGGTTTCCAAGACGGCGAGCTTATCGTGATTGCCGCGCGTCCTTCCGTGGGAAAAACAGCGCTGGCTCTGAATATCGCCCGCAACGCCGCGGCGATATACAAGCGCGGCGTGGCGTTTTTCTCGCTGGAAATGGACAGGCGTCAGCTCGCGATGAGACTGCTTTCGAGTGATGGGCGCATCGACAGCCATCGGTTGCGCTCGAGCGCAAAACTCAGGGATGGAGAGTATCAGGACCTTTCCAAAGCGGCGGCGCGTTTGTCGGAGTATCCCTTTTTCATCGATGATACGCCCGGCATCAGCATCGTTGACATTCGCGCCCGTGCAAGGCAGCTCTGGATGCAGCATCGGATTGGACTTGTGGTTCTAGATTATTTGCAGCTTGTTCAGCCTCCGAAACCCACCGACAATCAGCAGCAGTGGATCGCACATGTCAGCGCTTCAATGAAAGCTCTGGCGAAAGAACTTAAGGTCCCGGTGGTCATGCTTTCGCAGCTTTCGCGAGCGCCTGAACAGCGCGGCGGTGAACACAAACCCGTGCTTTCAGACCTGCGCGATTCCGGCGCGATTGAGCAGGATGCTGATATTGTAATTTTTATTTTCCGTCCGGAACTCTATCCGCAGATTTATAAAAATAAGAAATACAAATTTCAGAATGCGGAATACGATATCGAGGGCTTGGCGGAAGTGAATATCGCGAAGAATCGAAACGGCCCGACGGGAAGTTTTTTGCTCAGTTTTATTAAAAAATATACAAGTTTTGAGCCCCTGACTGAAGAAGCTCCTCCGACGACGGAAGAAGAAGGAGAAGAGACAACACCCGAAGAAACCGAACACCCCTTCTAAGAGAACGACGCCGAGGCAGATCCCCTGATCTGCCCGGAATGTTAAACGATAGGTACGAAGCGAACCCATGAACGCGATTCCCGCTCATAATATGGATCGAATCGAGCAGGTGCTGGCACACCCTCTTTATCGCAAGATGGAGCCGGCACACGTGGAAGCGTTTCGGGAAATCGCCGGTCTGGTGCTGTCGAATCATTTGGATTCCGACATTGCGCTGTTGGATCGTGCGTTTCGTTTTACCTATGAAGCGCACAAGGGGCAATTCCGCCTTTCGGGAGAGCCGTACATCATTCACCTGATTGAGGTGGGACGGATTCTGGCGAAAATCGGTTTGGATGAGATGACCATCGTTGCGGGGATTCTGCACGATTCGGTGGAAGACACGGCGGTGACGATTGAAACCATCGATGCGGAATTCGGAGAAACCATCGCGATGCTCGTCGATGGCGTGACGAAAATCCCCGAGTTGAAATATGAATCCACCGAAGAGAAGCAGGCTTCGAATTTCCACAAGATGCTGCTCTCGATGTCGAAAGACCTCCGGGTGATTCTCATCAAGTTCGCCGACCGCATACATAACATGCGAACGATTTCGCACCTCCCGCGCAAAGCGCAGGAACGCATCGCTCTGGAAACACGCGATGTGTACGCTCCTCTGGCGCATCGCATGGGTGTCGGACGGTTGAAGTGGGAACTCGAGGATTTGGCTTTTAAAGTGCTCGAACCTCGTTCCTACCGCGAGCTGGTTCGCAAGGTGTCTCTGAAACGCGAAGAACGGGAAGCGATTGTCGAAGAGGTGACCGAAAAAATCAGAAATGAACTTGATCGCCTGGGAATCAAAGGCCGCATCTACGGGCGTGCGAAACACCTCTACAGCATCCATAACAAGATACGAATTCGCGGCTATGCTTTTAATGAAATCCTCGACTTGATTGCGCTGCGAATTATCGCTCAGCGTGTAGAGGATTGTTATTTCATTCTGGGAGTCGTTCATTCTCTCTTTACACCGATTCAAGATAAATTTTCCGATTACATCGCGACGCCTAAATCGAATATGTACCAATCACTGCACACGAAAGTTTTCGCACCGGACGGTCGCAAAGTCGAAGTTCAGATTCGCACCGAAGAAATGGATCGGACGGCGGAGTACGGCATCGCGTCGCACTGGCGATACAAAGAAGGAACGCCCCGCCAGAATGATTTGGATCAGCAGATGGCATGGATACGCCAACTGCTGGATACCGGGAGTGACAGCACGTCATCCGGAGAATTTCTCGAGAATCTTAAAATCAACCTGTTTCAGGATGAGATTTTCGTCTTCACGCCGCGCGGCAAATTGATGACGCTTCCCCAGCAATCAACGCCGGTGGATTTCGCCTTCGCTGTCCATACGAACATCGGATTGCACGCGATGGCGGCGAAAGTCAATGGCAATATCTCTCCGCTTTCCCGGCCGCTAAAATCCGGCGATATGGTGGAAATTATCACCTCAGCGGGACAGAAACCCAATCCCGACTGGCTCAAATTCGTCGCCACATCCCGCGCGCGCGCTAAAATCAAACGGTGGCTCAAAGAGCAGCACTTCGACGAATCGATAACGCTCGGCAAAGAAATTATTCAGCGCGAATTGACGAAACTGCGCCTGAAAAGAACAGTGAAAGAACTCGAAGAACTTGCCCATTCTTTCGGTCGAAGCGATTTGCCCGCCTTTTACGCTGCTCTCGGAGCGGGAGATATTGGAGTACCATCAGTCATTCGGAAAATGCTTCCTCCCGACCGGCCGGAAGCGGCGGAATCCGTTTTAACCCGAGTTATCCGTAAAGTCAAAGGCGTCGGAACGGGTGTGCGGATTCATGGTTTCGACAACATGGCTCTGCACTTCGGTAAATGCTGTCAGCCTCTGCCCGGCGACCGTATCACCGGTTTCATTACCACCGGTCAGGGTATTTCGATTCACCGTGAGGATTGTCCGAACATCTCCGAACTCATGCGGCAGCCGCAACGGAATATTCAGGTCGAATGGGATGTTGACCGGGATTCGCATTTCAATGTTCGCATCCGCTGCATGGCGGAGGAGCGCAAAAACCTGCTTCGCGATATGACCGAAGCCATCGCGTCGCAGGATGTAAATATCATCTACCTTGACATGAAAAGGGAGGATGCCATCGCCGTCGGCCACATGGTGCTTGAATTGAAATCCCTGCCGCACTTGACGCGCGTGATGAAGCGCATTATGGCCATCAAGGGAGTCTTTCACGTGGAAAGAATCGGCGAAGAGACTCCATTCACGCAGCAAACCAGAAATCCAGAAACATAAACTACCTGCGCAAATGCCAGAGGAGGCTCCATGCGTACTTTTATTAAAAAAGATGTTGTCGAAAAAGTCACACAGAAAAGTGGCGAGCGTCCCGACATCGTCGCGAAAATCGTCAACGATATTTTCACGACCCTGCGGGAAATCATGGCCGAGGCGGATAACGAACTCCGCATCGAGATTCGTGACTTCGGTGTCTTTGAAGTCAAGAAGACCAAGCCGAAACCCAAGGCACGCAATCCAAAGACCAACGAAATCATTTACGTCGCCGCTCGCCGTAAGACGCATTTCAAACCCGGTAAGCTGCTGAAGGAAGCGCTTAAAAGGCCGTTGTCGGAGGAGTCGTAGTTTTTGCCGCGTCTGCTGGGAATTGACTACGGAGCCCGCCGTATCGGCATTGCACTCGCCGATGACGCCGTCAGGGTAGCCGTTGGAGTCGGTATCTGGACGCAGCGCGGTGCCGAAACAATTCGCCGGTTTAAAGAATTTATCGAAGAAGAAGACATCGAACGTGTTATCGTTGGCTATCCATTGACTTTGCGCGGAGAAATCGGCCCCAAAGCCCGCGAGGTGGATGTCTTTATCGAAAAGCTCGAAGCGGTAGGAATTCTCGTCGAACGCTGCGACGAACGTTTCACGACGCATCAGGCGAGTCACGATGCTCGCGAGGCGGGTCTGTCCGAACGAAAACAGCGCGGTCGTCTCGATATGTCCGCAGCCGTTCTCATGTTGCAAAGCTACCTCGACGCTCATCCGTAGCCGGAACAATCATCGCCGTAAGAAGTGCCGTGAAATAAGGCCGCCGCGAATGGGTGCCGTTTACCCTTCGCGTTGAGAAGATCGCCGTGGTGGGGTGTGTCACCCGCCCGGAATTTCAACGAAAGACCCCATGACCCAAAAAATCAATGTCGGAATCATCGGAGCGGGAGGGATGGCGCAGGTCGTCCACATCCCGCTTTTGCGTAAACATCCCGAAGTCAACCTCGTCGCCATCTGCGACCTTGACAGCAAAAAAGCCGCTTTAGTCGCGCAAAAGAACAAGGTCCCGCACTTCTTCTCGGATGTCGAGCGTTTCCTTAAACTCGACGAACTCGATGCGGTTTTCGTTTGCACTCCGACTAACTCCCACATGGCCTTTTCTCTGGCCGCGCTTTCCGCAGGCAAACATGTGTTGGTGGAGCAGCCCGTCGCGCGCAACCACGCCGAAGCGCTGCGCATGGTCAAAGCCGCGACAGAAGCCAAGCGAACGCTGATGGTCGCCATGAATCATCGCTTCCGTCCCGATTCTATGATATTGCGGAATTTTCTCGAAGCCAATGAACTCGGTAAAATGGTGCGTGTTCGCGCGGGCTGGTTGAAAAAGCAACATGTATGGACGCGTCCGCCGTGGGTGATGAATCCGAAAATTTCCGGCGGCGGCGTTTTGATGGATCTCGGCCTGCAAATGCTGGATATCTGCCTCTGGATTCTTGGTAGCCCGAAAGTCGAAAAAGTCTCCGCCACCTCCGCTCGAAATCTCGCGGGGAGGAAAGTAGAGGATTCTGTCTTCGCCTTCTACCGGCTTCGTGGGGGAGCCTGTTTGACCGTGGATGTTTCGTGGTCTCTGATGGCGGATGAAAGTGTGGCTTACACGCTTTTCTCTGGAAAACGAGGTTCGGCGGAATTGAATCCGCTAAAAATCACCAAGGAAATGCACGGCGACCTTGTCAACGTAACGCCGGGGAAATCACTTCGACCATTGGAGCTGTATAAGAAATCATTTGAGTTCGAAGTGGATCACTTCATTCAATCGGTGTTACATAAACGTAAAACAATGTCTTCCATCGAAAATGCGGCGAGTGTGATGACCATCATTGAAGCTACGTATCGCAGTATCGCCGAGGGTCAAGAAATAGCAATGGCCGAGTCCTGACGGTGCCGTTACGCAGCGCACGATTCGGGTTTTTCTTCGCGGCAATTTTGGGGGTTTGCTCGTTTCCACCGTCGCCGCTGAGTCCTCTGGCGTGGGTCAGCCTCGTCCCGTTTCTTTTTGCTTGCAGGTATTTTTCTCCCCGACAGGCGTTCGGACGAGCGTATTTAGCAGGCTTGATTTTCTTTGGGGGGATTTGTTATTGGATTGGACTCAACGCCGGAGCGCCGCCCGCGCTCGCGTGGGCTTCCATGCTCGCGACCATCGCCATCTTGTCTCTCAATTGGGCGGTGTCCGCCGCGGTTTCTTCATGGGCGATACGGCGCGCCGGGTTGTGGGGAGCGTTGCTGCTTCCGGCGATTTATGTCAGCTTTGAAATGTTCTTTGGGCTGGGGGAGATAGGTTTCTGTTGGCCGATATGGGCTTTGTCGCAAGTTCCTCTCTTTGTGCCCTGTCAGCTTTGCGATTTGACCGGTGTTTTCGGCCTTTCTCTCTGGGTCGTGCTGATAAACACGTTTCTTTTCCTTGCCATCGAGTTGAAAGGAGCCGCTCGGACACGGGCAATTCTGTTTGGTGTAATTCTTTTCACAGGCCCGTGGATTTACGGCGCTCTGCGACTGTCAGGGCTTTCGTTTTCGAAACAGGTATCCATCGGCGTCGTTCAGGCGAACATTCCGGCCGTTCGCAAATGGCAAACCCCCGCCGATGAAACGATTGCGCTCTACAAACAGCAATCAGACATCGTCCTGAATGCCCGTCCCGATTTTCTGGTTTGGCCGGAAACCGCGGTTCCTGTGGCGGTGCGTTACAGGCATTGGGCGAGAGTCGAACTGCATCAATGGGTGGACAGCGCCCGCGTTCCGCTGTTGACCGGTGCGCTGGATTATAATCGAAATACCGATGGCGATGCGCTGCCACTAAACGCGGCGTTTTTATTCTCGCCCGGCTCGCGCAAACTTTCCCGTTCGACCAAAATTCATCTGGTGCCGTTTGGCGAACGCATTCCGGGGCAAAAGCTGTTCCCTTTCTTGGGGAAAATACGTTTGGGGCAAGCGGAATTCGCTCCCGGAGATGAGCTGAAATTATTTCAGCCTCTCCCCGATGTTCAGGTTGGATGTTTGATTTGTTTTGAAGTGGTGTTTCCGGAAGTCGCGGCGGGGCTGGTGCGACGCGGCGCTCAGATTCTGGTGAACCTGACGAATGACGGATGGTACGGAAATTCTTCCGGCCCATATCAGCATCTGGCGCTGGCGAGATTGCGTGCCATTATCACACGGCGTTCCATTGCTCGAGCAGCCAACACAGGCATCTCAGCGATGATTGACCCGGCGGGGCGAGTTCTTTGCAGCGCGGGTGTCGGGCGACGAAGTGCTCTCGCACAGGAGCTGCCGCTAAACGATGGCGTTACATTCGCCGTTCGCTACGGCGCGTGGCTGCAGTTGCTCCTCTTCGTGCTGCTTCTGGGAGGGATCGTCGTCTGCCGAAGAATGAAATCGTTGCCAAACCGGCGGGAGAAGTGTTAACATTGCGGAACCTGCTCGCAGTCTTCATAGTTTTCTTGGGTGTGGGGATACTCCGGGCGGAAGTTCAAACGGGTTATTTGATTCCGCACCCGTCCGCGGCGCGTGATTTCGCGCTTGGCGGCAGCACCATTGCCCTGTCATGGGCTCCCCAATCCGTCGGGGCGAATCCGGCAGGACTCGAACTTTTCGAACCATCGCCGCCCCTTCGCGGGACCATTGTTTTTTCTCCGGCAGCAGTGCCGCAAGTTACAAAGCTCTGGCGGGATGGCTCTCGCAACACTCCCGATAAAATATTCGACAGCGCGGGTATGCTGGTGCATGGTGTCGGGATGCAGAAATCAATTCTGGTCTTGATGGCGCTCTTTGCTCAGCCTGTTTTACGCGAAGGTGAATTTCCGGAAAGCGAGGCGTTCGAGGGCAATCCGCTCGACGGACTCTATAGCAACTCTGTTCTTTTCAAACTCGATTTGCATCCTCAGGTCGCTGTTGGTGGCCGCGTGGATCGTTTCTATGACGACCGCCATCCGATGGCAAGCGCGCATGGCTACGGAGTGATTCTGCGTCGCAAAAGCGTGCAAGTAGGCCTGCAATACCAGAGATATCCGGCGCAGGGAAATTTCGCCCAGCATCCCCTCGACCGGCGTGGAGACCAAACCACCAGCGCGGCGTTAAGCTGGAAAGGACACGATTTCTCAGTCTCCTTTCAGGTGCTCAACCTCACGCAGAAATCCGAACCCGCCCTGTTGGAACCTCACGCCGGAATTGAATGGCGGCCCCTCAGGGCTGTCGCTTTTCGAGCCGGAGGAGCGCAATTTTCGCGGTCGAATTGTTGGGCTTGGACAGCCGGGCTGGGACTTCTGGATGCGAACTGGCTACGCGGACCGCTGCGAAGGCTCAAAACGCCCGATGACATCCTGCAACTGGCCGCCGGTGTCATCTACCGCAAACATACCCCTCTTTCCGTTACAGGCATCATGACACTCGCCTGGCGTCGGTAAAGAAGGGGAGGGGAATGAAGGAGTCCGAAAATTCATGCGGTGTCGGCTGCTTGCAGCCGACCCTGAAATCACAATAAAAGAATCGCCGCGAATGGGTGCCGTTTACCCTTCGTGAAAAAAACCATGAAATCGTTTCTGTTCGGCTTATTAGTCTGCATCACCTTTGCTTGGAGTGCGCCGCCGGATTCCCAGCGTGTTCCACCTGCGAAACCTGAGATTCGCGCGCAAGCCGACAGCTTGAACCAGAAACCATCAACCACCCAAACATGGCTGCTGCCGCTGACAGTTGTCACCGTCGTCGGAACAGCATTTCTATTGCTTTTTACCGTTCGCAGCAAATAAAACCATTGAGTACATAATCCTGTAGTGTCGCACGGCAGTGCACTTAGGTCGACCGCAAAATAACAAAATAAATCGAATGAAAAAGAAATCACATTACATCAGACTTCTTGCCTTGCTGCTTCTCATCGCCGTATTGGCCGGATGTGCTAAGCACGCTCGGCGCGAAATTCCCGGCCCCGAAGAAAGCTTCCGCAAGGCCATGAATCTTTTCGAGCGGGAGCGCTATTACCGGGCTCAGGAGCTTTTCAGAGACATCGCGCTTAATTACAGCGGCTCTGCTATCATCGATTCGACCAAGTTCTATCTTGGGTTGACGTATTATCACATGCGCGATTATCTGACCGCCGCTGATGAATTCCGGAGAGTGGGGCAGCTTTATCCGACAAGTACGGTCGCGCCAACCGCGCAATATTATCTGGCTATGAGTTATCTGGAAATGGCTCCTTCATACGCTCTGGATCAGAAATATACCTCGAAAGCGCTCGATGAATTCCAGCGTTTCCTCGAAGATTACAGCAATCACGATTGGAAACCGGAAGCGCAAAGGCGTCTCGAGGAATGTCGGAACAAACTGGCACGAAAAGAATATGCGGCGTCGCTGCTTTACTATAAAATGAGCGAGTACGCGTCCTGTGTGCTCTATTCCGACGAAGTGCTCGCCAATTATTACGATACAAAATGGGCGGGAGCCGCTCAGCTTCTGAAAGCGAAATGCTATCTCGCGCTGAAAGATGACGAGCAAGCCGCCGGAGAGCTTGAAAAGTTTCTCGCCAAATATGTGGGGAGAAAAGAAGAAGCGGAAGTGCGCGCGCTGCTTGAAAGTATTCGCAATCGGAGGCCATAGCGACCCCTGTGAAACTCGGTCTCTTCGGAGGATCTTTTGATCCTATTCACAACGGGCACCTGTGGACATTGAAAGCCGCGGCGCGAGAGCTTTCGCTGGACAGAGTGCTTATCATCCCGAATCCTGTCCCTCCGCACAAACCCGCACATCATTTAGCGCCCTATGTTCACCGCCGCGAAATGGTGCGCTTGGCTCTGCAGGACTATCCCGAATTCGAGCTTGCGCTGCTCGAAGAGGAGAATGAAGGTCCGGCCTACACGATTGATACGGTGCGCAACGTGCGAGCGCGCATGAATATTTCTGCGGAGAATTGCTGGCTTATTATCGGAGCGGATCCGCTGCTTGAATTGGAGAGCTGGAAAGACCCGGACGCGCTTTTCCGTGATTGCCGCTTTGCTGTCTTACCGCGACCGGGTTGGGATACGTCGCTCGCTCCTAAACGTTTTCTGATGCGCGCACGAATTCTTAAGACACCTGAAATCGATATCTCAGCTTCCGACATTCGAAAAAAAATCGCCGCGGGCGAACCCATTGATTCGTTTGTTCCGAAAGCTGTCGAAGCGTACATTTACACTCAGAAATTATACCGCTGATGAATCAAAATACACAGCCACCGCCTCGATCTTTGACAGCCCGACTCTGGAGCACATTGGCATCAATGAAATTCGCCATCTTGCTGCTGGTCATTTTGGCGGTCATTTCCGTCTTCGGTCTCTTCGTCGAAGAATTCCTGCCCGACAATCCAATGGCCTCACAATGGTCGGAATATGTCTGGGAAAAGCTCGGTTCGGACGGAATGATGACGCTGCGCAACATCGGACTCACGCGCCCGTTCCAAGCGTCTTGGTATCGGTTTCTCGTCGCGTTGCTCGCCGTGAGCCTTTTTGCATGTGTCAGCCAGCGACTTCCGGGAATTCTTCGCCGCCTGAAACAGGGGCCTGTGAAACTGGACAAAGACGCCATCTTGGCTTTGCCCCTGCACGCGACGATTTCAAACACCACGCGAGAAACCTTGCAGTCCAAATGGCCGAAAAAGTTTTTTCTCCGAGAAGAAGTCCAAGAAAACGGTGAACTCTGGCGGGGAGAATTCGGACACTATGCGCATCTCGGACCCGTCCTGACGCACATAGGAATGTTCCTTCTCGCAATCGGAGCCATGATGGCATCCTTGGGCGTCAACACCTTTCAGATGGGCGGTTTTCCCGGCGATACCATAGTGGTTGAAGACCTTCCCTTCGAACTGAAAATCGACAGTTTCCGCGTGGAGTATTACCCGCTCGCTCCGGGACAAACTGTGCTGGTTGACGACGAATTTCTCGGAAGAACCCTCAAACGAATCCGTGATGATGTCTGGCTCGTGGAAACCGGACCCCATGGGAAAAAATCAGAGCGAATCGAGGTCGAAGCATCCCAGCTTGCAAATCAATTTGATCGCAACTTTGACAGCGGTAATATACGCGACTACATCGCAAACGTTTCCGTTTTCGAAGAAGGGCAAGCTGTACGCACAGCGCACATCGAAGTGAATCATCCGCTGCGGCACAAAGGATGGCGGGTTTACCAGAGCTCCTATGATCCGGAGCATCCTCGCGTGGCCGCGCGTTTTGATACCGCCTATATAAAAGTGTCGCGCGCCGCAGACAGCACGGCATTGGATACGTTGCTTCTATCCTTCGACAGTCCAGAGACGTTTGCCGATAATTTTACTCTGACCACCGAGGGATTCTATCCCGATTACAGGCGCGGGCAAGGAGAAGATTATTCGCTTTCCGCGATGATGAACAATCCGGCGATTCGGATACGCATTTCCCGGAACGAAGAGGAACTCAGCTCGACGGTTTTATTCCAGAAATTCGCGTTTCATGGAAGTACAAGCGAACAGGTGCCGTTCATTTTTGAAATTCTGGACATAAGAGGTGCGGTTGCGGGAGAAGAACTGCGCACGATTTTTTCATTCCGTCGCGATTGGGGAGGGGGCGTCAT